>NZ_JBEYJU010000108.1:0-26805 GCF_040703965.1 Streptomyces sp. NPDC006655
CCGGCCGGGCCGGCACCCCCACGACGCCTCAGGCGCGCGGACGCTCGAAGGTCAGCAGCAGGCCCTCCACGGCGCCGGGGCCTATCCGGCCCTTCACGTCGGCGGACGTGATGGCCTTGAGCGCCCAGCCGTCCTCCGCGTGCTTGTTGAGGACCTTCTCCAGCTTGTCGCTGTCCAGCGCGTCGCCGATCAGCGACTCCCGGAACGTGACGACCTTGTATTCGTAGGTGTAGGCGCTGCTCATGGCGAAGGGGTCCTCCTGGCGGCCGAGCCGGGTCGGGGTCGAAGTGGCCAGGGCAAGACAATCATCCCGGGTGCCGCCGCGTACCGACGGCCCCGGTTTTCGGGCCTACTTGGTACGGGGTGTGTCCCGCAGGCCGCCGGCCATGGACTTGGCGGCCGCGTCGAGACCGGCCACCGCGGCCTTGGGCAACGCGTCCGCGACCTTGGTGGCCAGGTCGCGGGACGGGCCCGGGGCGGTACCGTCCGCGTGGGCGGGGGCGGCGAGAGCCACGCCGGTCAGGGCGAGCGCGGCGGCAGTGATGATCCTCTTCATGCCCTGAGGAACGACTGTCCCGGGCTTGGGACACGACCGGCGGACCGTGGACTCCGGCGCCTTGTGCGGCTTGCTCGCGACGGGGTGCGGCGCGGAGCATGCTCGTGGGCACCCGAGCAGGAACAGGGAGGTGCGGGATGCGGTGGTGGGCCGGAGGGGGTGCGGTGGTCGCGTTGTTCGTCCTGGCCGCGTGCAGCGCGTCGGGCAGTGGCGGGACAGTGGGGAACGGCGCGGGGAGCGGTCCGTCGGGAAGTCCCGCCGCGGGGCCGTCCGGGAGCCCTTCCGCGAGGCCGTCGGGGAGTGCCTCGGCGAGTTCCTCGGCGACGGACTCGTCCGCGGTCCCGTCCGCGAGCGGGACCCGGGCGGCTCCTCCCGGTCCGGCGGGCCCTTCGGCCACCGGCTGTGTCGCGGGGCGGGCGGAGGTGTCGGTCGTCGCGGGTGGTCCGGTCCGGCGGCAGCTGTGCGTACGGCCGGGGACCGTGGTCTCCCTGGTCCTGCGGCCCCGGACGGACGACCGGCGGTGGACGGGCGTGCGCAGTTCCGCGCCGGCCCTCGTCGTGGTGTCGGGTTGGCGGGTGGACGCGGACGGCACCGCGCATGCCTCGCTGCGGTCCGCCGGCACCCGGGGCGGCGGCGCCGCCGTCACCGCGCTGGCGAAGGCACCGGACGTGGCGGGTGCGGCACGGGTCGCATACACGCTGGACGTGACCGTCGTCCCGTACGCGCGGGAGGGGTGACCCCGGAAGACCGGGACCACCCCTCGTTCCACCGCAGACATTCGACCGCAGGGCGGGTGTCAGCGGCAGTCACGCACCTTGACGGTGTAGATGCCGCGGCCGTGCGTGGCCGCGTACAGCGTGCCGCCGTCGGGGCTCAGCTTGAGCTGGAGCACGGCGACGGCCGGAAGGCTGCCGACGCGCTGCCACCCGGTGCGGCCCGGGGCGCGGTAGACGACGCCGAGGTCGGTGGCGACGGCGAGGCCGCCGTTCGCGGTGACGACCGCGGAGTTGGCCGGCACGTCGGGAAGGTTCGCGGAGACGTCCTTCCAGGTGGTGCCGCCGTCGGTGGACTCGAAGACGTGGCCGACGCCCGCGCCGGGGCCCTCCGTCCAGTGCCGGGAGAAGCCGTTGACGGCGAGGAAGACGTGGTCGGCGTTCTTCGGGTCGACGGCGAAGCCGCTGAGATAGCGGTTGGGTACGGTGCCGTCCACCGGCAGGGTGATGTCGTGCCAGCCGGTGCCGTCCGCGTTGCCGACGGAGATGCCGCGGGCGAAGCCCTGGTTGTTGCAGGGGCCGCACCAGGCCGCGTAGACCTTGCCGCCCGAGGCGGCCACGGCGGTCGCGGTGCGCCCGGCGCCGAGGTCGTACACGCTCTTCCACTCGGTGCCGCTGCGGATGGCGTAGCCGTGGGTCTGCACCCAGATGTGCCGGCCGCCGGCGATCCACGTCGACGCGTTCTTCAGGTCCGCGGCGAGCGGGGCGATGAAGCGGGCCTCGCTGGTGGCGTTGTCGGCCGGGGCGACGTTGTACGAGGTGGCCTTGGTGGCGTCGGTGGTCCAGCTGCCGTCGTTCACGGCGCAGTTCTGGGTGATCTGGATGGCGAGATAGACGTACTCCTCAGCCAGGTTGCAGCCGTTGGCCGGGTCGGTGAGGGTGTCGCCGCCGTCGCCGCCGAAGTTGGAGCCCATCACCGTGTCGTCGCCGCGGAGGATGGACTGGCCGTTGTCCTGGAGGCCGCCGGTGACGGAGACGCCGCCGTGGGTCAGGTCCTTGCCGATGCCGACCGAGTAGTACTGGAGGGTGTCGATGGTGCCGTCGTTGAGCGAGGTCCAGTCGGTGGCGTGGCCGGCGGCGTCCTGGGTGCCGTCGACGGGGCGCCGGTAGGCGCCGCCGTCGTTGCCGACGTAGACGAAGCTCTTGCCGTGGTAGCGGCCGATGGCGACGCCGTGCTGGTCGGAGTGGGTGGTCTGGTTGCAGTCGCCGGTCTGCTTGGACGGGTCGATGGACCAGCAGGAGAAGGTGAAGTTCCAGTAGGGGCCGACGGTCGACCAGGTGGCGCCGCCGTCCTTGGTCTCGTAGACCTCCTCGAGCCCCGCGTACACGTGCTTCGGGTCGCTCGGGTCGACGGTCAGGAACTGGTTGTACCAGGCCTGCACGCCCGGCATGTAGCCGCTGGTGGTCAGCGCCGAGCCGTCGGCGGCCAGGCCCTTGTAGTCGGCGATCCTCGTCCAGGGGCCGAACGGCGAGGCGGCGCTGTAGATGCCCTCCAGGCCGCTGTCCGGGTTGGTGTTCAGCTGCTCCGGCGACTGGTCGATGGCGTAGTAGCGGGAGCCGTCGGCGGAACGGGCGAAGGTGACGTTGCCGACGTTGTCCGCGTCGGTCGGCAGATCACCGAAGCCGCTGCTGATACGGGTCCAGGTGCCGTCGGCGCCCTTGGTGTAGAAGCCGTTGTAGTCGTCGCCGCTGCGCCAGCCGACCGCGAGGATCACCTTCGAGGGGTCCTTGGGGTCGATCGCGATGTCGTTGGCGATGTTCTTGTACGCGGCCGAGGGGTCGCTCGCCAGCGAACCGCCCGGGAGGTAGTCCGGGTTGGGGGCGAACTCGAGTTTCCACGCGCCCTTGAGGGTCTTCGTGGAGTGGCTCCACACGCCCTCGCTGGTGGCCGCCCACACCTTGCCGCCGCCGAACCGGAGTTCGTGGATGGTGGTGGACTCCAGTTCGTCGCCGCCGACCCGGCCGCGGGTGGAGAAGGTGCCGTGGTGCGGGTCGGACAGGACGTAGACGCCGCTGCCCAGGTAGGCGTCCGCGTTGGTGGTCGCCTCGCCGGTGCCCAGCCACAGCCGCCCCGCGCCGTCGAGCGCGAGCGCGCCGGTGGACTGCGACGGGAGGTTGTCGCTGATGGGCTTCCAGTGCCCGCCGCCCCGCCCGGACCGCCATACGCCGCCGCCGGCGCTGCCCGCGTAGACGTAACCGTCGTCGTCCGCGGCCATCGCGGCCATGCGGCCGGTGACGTTGCCGGAGCCCCCACTGGAGTTGGAGTCGATGTCCCGGTAGCGGGAGTCGTCGGAGTTGTACGGCAGGTCGGTGATGTTGTGCCACCTGCCGCCGGTGCCCGGCAGGTCGGTCAGGGCATTCCACGCGGCGCCGTACGCGCCGGGTGCGACGATGCCGGGTGAGGTGCGGGCCTCGGCGTACTGGTCCGCGCCCTCGGCGATCTCGTCCGCTTCGTTGCCGCCGTCGTCGTCCTCGGCCTTCACCTTGGGGCTGACGGTACCGACCGGCTGCGCGCGCTCGGCGGCGAGTCGAGCGAGGGTGCGTGCTCCGAAAGTGGTCTTGCCGCTGCCGGACGCGGCACCCGCGGGTGTCGTGACGAGTGCGGCGGAAGCGGTGATGGCACAGATCGTGAGCCATCGTCTCTTGCGGGTTGGTGCTGACACCGGATCCTCCCGAAAGGGCCTTGATTCAGCCTTCGGGGAGACCCGATCACAACCGGCCAGGACCGTACGTCATTTGGACAACTCTTTGAATGGAACCTGACACAACAGCCGACACGGACCCTGCCGAGGGGCCGCGCCGGGCCTCACTCGCCCGGGACGGGTCCGCCGTCCGCTCCCCAGGCCACGAGAGCGCGTGCGTCGTCGGCGGTCGCCCGGTCGAAGGTCCGCTCGTACCGGCTCCTGCCCAGGCTGCGTACGAGCCTGTCCTCGCACTCGTCGCGCAGCGCCGCGATCTCCGGCGTGCCCCGTTGCGGGTGACCGACCGAGTCCCAGAAGCGGGCCGCCGCGCCGAAGGCGTAGGCGGCCGCGGGTTCGTCCCCGGTGTCGGCCAGGGCGATGGCGAGGAGATCCATGACCATGGCGATCCCGAAGGCGTCCCCGATGTGCCGCTTGGCGTCGAGGGCGGCCCGCGCGTGGCCCACGGCGTGTTCGGCGCGCCCTTCGAGGTGGGCGATGAGGGCCAGTTGGTGTTCCGCGTAGGAACGGGTCCAGTGTTCGTCCAGGGCCGCGCAGACGTCGCGCAGTTCGAGCGCCTCCTGCCGGGCACGGTCCAGCCGGCCGGAGCCGGTGAGGCCGAAGACGTGGACCAGCCGGCCCAGCGCCGCCGCGGCGGTCGGCCGCCGCGGCAAGGGTGCTCCGGAGCCGGACTTCAGCGTCTCGACGCCGCTCGCCGCGGCGAGGGGACGCCCTTCCAGCAGGTGCAGCAAACCCTCCAGATAGGCGACCCGGCCCAGCCCTTCCGCGTCCAGGGCGGCCGTGGCGGCGCCCCGGCACGCGGCGGCCGTCTCGTGCGCCGCCCGGTGCTCGCCCTGCAACGTGAGGGTCAGGCCCAGGCTCCACAGGCCCCGCACCCATGTCCCGTCCGGCGGCGCGGAGGGCGGCGCGGTGGACGGCGCGGTGGACGGTGCGATGGCCTTCTGCAGGTACTGGCGGGCCTCGTACAGGTAGCCGGAGCAGACCCAGAAGAAGGTGACGTTGCCGATCAGCTCCAGCGCCGCGGCCCGGTCGGTCGCCAGGAGATGGTCGGCCGCCAGCCGGATGTCCGCGTGCAGGAGCCAGATCCGCCGGTACCAGCCGCGCTGGGCTGGGCCGAACCACTCCCGGTGGGCCTGCCGGGTGCGGGCGAGGACGTACTCGGCATGCCGCTGTGCCGTCTCCCGCTCGCCGCCCAGTTCGGCCAGCCACATCCGCCCGTACTCCCGGACGGCGTCCAGCATGCGGTACCTGCCGTCCTTGCGGACGACCACGGACTTGTCGCACAGCGCGGCGAGCGTCGGTGCGACCCGGTCCGGCGGCAGCGGCCCGCCACCGGCCAGCTGCCTCGCCGTCTCGGCGTCGAAGGAGCCGGGCAGGAACGACAGCCGTGCCCACAGCAGCCGTTCCAGCGGGGCGCACAGCTCGTGGCTCCAGCCGATCGTGGTGCGCAGGGCCGCGTGCCGGGGCGGCCTGGCCCGCGCCGGTGCCGCGGGCAGGTCCACCGCCGCGTACGGGCCCGCACACAGCCGCGCCAGCGACAAGCTGCGCAACTGTGCGGCCGCGAGCTCCAATGCCAGCGGCAGCCGCTCGAGTTGGTCGCACAGGCGGGCGGCCGTGCGGTGGTCGGCGTCGTCCATGAGCGGGCTGCCCGCCGCCGCGGCGCGGTCGGCGAACAGGGCCACCGCCTCCCGCACGGAGCTGAGCGGCTCGATCTCGACCACCCTCTCGGCGCGGACCCGCAGCGGCTCCCTGCTGGTGGCGAGGACTCTCAGGTTCGGACAGGCCGTCAGCAGGTCGCCCACCAGGTCCCGGCACTCGGCGGGCAGGTGTTCGCAGGAGTCGAGGACCAGCAGGGTGGCGCGGTCGCCGACCCACGCGCAGATCGCTTCCGCCGGGAGCCGCGCGGTGTGGTCGGACAGCCCGAGCGCGCCCGCGACGGTCGCCGCGAGGAGTTCCGCGTTGCGCAGGGACGACAGGTCCGCCCATCCGACTCCGTCCTCGGTCGCTCCCCGCGAGGTCACGATCCGCCGGGCGAGCCGGGTCTTGCCCACGCCTCCCGCACCGCTGAGGGTGACCAGCCGGCTCTCCCGCATCGCCGCACCGATCACGCCGAGTTCCGCCGCCCGGCCGATGAAAGAGGTTTCCTCGTCCCACGCCGTCCACGCCATGCCCCCATCCTGGTGGGCGAGCCGACGTGGGACGCGCAGACGGGGTTGTGCCCGGTGGCCGGGGTTCCCGGCGCCTCCTCGGGGAAGACCGCCCTGGCGGGCCCCCGGGGTTCACTCACGTGAGTGAACAGGTGCGTGGCCGGGTTCCACCCGTGCCCCCGTCAGGCGGCGCCCGGAGGCGGTTTCATGGCCCAGCGGATGGTGCGGGTGAGCAGGTGGCCGGCCGGGCGGACCGTGATGTCCTCCACGACCGCGAGCCGCGGCAGCCGCAGCAGCGTCCGGGCCCAGGAGGGCAGCAAGGTCACGGCGTTGGCGGCCAGGACGCCGTACAGCGGACGGACCGGCAGCGGCAGCGGCGGTTCCAGGAGCAGGAAGCGTGCCGCGGCACGGGCCTCCGGGGTGGCCCTGAGCTCGGGCCGGTAGGCGGCCAGCCGTGCGGCCAGGGCCCGGCGGTCGCGCGGCGGATCGCTCACTCCGAGTGCCTCCGCCACCCTCGCGGTGTCGGCGACGTAGGCGTCGTACCCGGCCGGGTCCAGCGGGCCGGAGCCGTAGCGCTCGTGCGCGCGCAGGAAGCACTCCGTCTCGGCCGCGTGCACCCAGCCGAGCAGCCGGGGGTCGGCCGCGTGGTACGGCTCCCCCTCCGGCGTGCTCCCGCGGACCTTCTCATGGATGCCCCGCACCTGGTCGACCGCCGCCTGGGCGTCGTCGGCCACGCCGTAGGTGGTCACCGCGAGGAAGGCGCTGGTGCGTTGCAGCCGGCCCCAGGGGTCCCCGCGGTAACCGGAGTGCGCGGCGACGGCGGCCATCGCGAGGGGGTGCAGGGACTGCAGGAGGAGGGCGCCGAGTCCGCCGACGAACATCGACGCGTCGCCGTGCACGACGCGGATCGGACGCCCGGGAGTGAACCAGCGCGGGCCCGGGGTCTCGTGGATGCGGGCGCGGACCGCCGGTCCGTCGGGGCCCGCCACCCGGCGGAAGAGCATCGCGCCCAGGGACGCGCGGACATCCGGCACCACGGTTCGCCACCCTTCCTCGGCTCCTGCATGGTTTCACCGGCCTCCGGGACTGTCACCCCCGCCCGGCGGTGCCGGGCTTGTGAAGGTGATGTGCGGGCAGACGGGATGCAGGCTACTGAGAGGAGACTGATCATGCTCGGTCTGGTGGGGGCGGCCCTGTTCTTCATCGCCTTCCTGATCAACGCGGCGAACATCGGCACCAACGACGTGTTCACGTCCACGAACGTGATGCTGCTGGGGCTGACGGCCCTGGCTCTGCACGTCGCGGGCATCGGCACGGGCTGGAGGTACGGCGGCCGGCGCTGACCCGGGGGCGTACCCGACCCGGTGTTCAGCCGCAGCTGAGCCGTCCCGCGTTCGCCTTGGCCGTCAGGATGCGGTGCACGGCGGCCGCGACCTTGGCGCGGAAGGCGGCGTCCGTCGTCATCCGGGACTGCACCGCCTGCGCCATCGCCGGGACGGTCGACGGCTTGACGGTGAGGACCATGTCGCCGCCCGCGGCGACGAAGTCCACCGCGCGCTGACCCGCGGGGTACGCGCGTACCGCGACGGCCTGGCCGATGTCGTCGGATATGACGACGCCCTTGAAGCCGAACCGGGTGCGCAGGAGCTTGTCGATGACGGTCGGGGAGAACACGGCCAGGTGCGCCGGATCGATCTTGGTGTACTTCGCCGAGGAGATCATCACGAACGGCGCACCGGCCGCGATCCCACTGCGGAACGGCGTGAGGCTCGCGCTGGAGGTCGTGGTGACCGAGTCGACGACGTTCGCCGTGGTGTCGGTGTTGCCGATGACCTGGCCCAGCCCCGGGAAGTGCTTGAAGGTGGTCATGACGCCGGCGTCCCGGAAGCCCGCGGCGAAGGCGCCGCTGTGCGAGGTGACGACGGCGGGGGTGTGACCGAATTCGCGGTGGTAGCGGCCGATGGGGGCGTTGCGCGTCCCGAGGGACGCCGGCACCACGTCGGCGACCGGCGCGAGGTCCAGATCGAGCCCCGCCGCCTTGAGCTGCTTGGCCCAGGTGGTGGCGCGGCCGCGCAGTGTCGTCGTGCTCCACGTGCCCTGGGTCAGGGCGTTGGGGATGACGGAGAAGCCGGGGCCGTTGAGGACCTGGACCTGGCCGCCCTCCTGATCGGTCGACACGATCATCCCGACCTGGCGCCCGCCGACCGTGTCCGCCTGCTTGCGGATGCCGTCGACGATCTTCTTCGTGGCCGCGGTGCCGGCGGAGCTGCGGCCGGTCAGCATGACCGAGCCCACGTGGTAGGTGCGCAGGGTGCGCAGGTCCGTGGCGCTGGGGGCGTTGGCGGCGACGCCGCCCATGAAGAGCTGGCCGACCCGCTGCGCGTCGGTCATGCCCGCGTAGACCTTGTCGACGCAACTGGTGGCCGCCGTGGCCGCCGCCCGCGACGCGACGGCCCTCGTCGAGGCCCCGTTCTCCGCGTCGGGCACGCGGTGGACGGCCTCGCCGGCGGCAGGCACGGTGCACGCGCCGGTGGCGAGCAGGGTGGTGGCGAGACCGACGGCGGTATGCCGCAGCCGGGCAGCGGAGCGGCGGCCCGCGCGCCGACGGACAGGTGTAGCCATGGTGCGCTCCTGACTTCTCGGGTGCAGGACACGGGCCGGTGGCCCGGCAGACGTCCAGGCCGCACGCCCGGCGAACCGCCACGCACCCACACGCTACGCCGAACGGGTGCCCGGTGCGCGCTGTACGCCACGCCCCGCGCACCGACGGACGGCGCCGAACAGGCACGACACGGCCACGCCGACCACACCATGGCGAGCCCGGCGGCACGCGAGCGCGGCGGCAGGGCAGCACAGTGACCGCGGCAGCGCGGCACACAGGCAGGGTGGCACGCGAGCGCGGCGGCACGGCGAGCCGGCGGCGCGCTGCGGGAGGGCGAGGGCGACGGCGCCGGGGCTGGTGTCGGGGGCGTGGCGGGCGGGGCGGGTCCGTGTGTGATGGCGGGGCGGGTCCGTGTGTGATGGCGGCCCGCCCCGGTGGTGTTCCGGTGTGTCAGGGGGCAGCCGGTCGGTGCCGGCCCCCTGGGGGTGGTTCAGAGGGTCGCGGTGGTTCCCGCGCCGGAGGCGCTGCCCGCGAGCCACTGGGACCAGTCCACGTTGAAGTCGGCGTAGCCGTTGTCGGCCGGCGCCTTGCCGCGGGGGGAGCCGGTGATCGTGACGGGGTCGCCCTGCTTGACCTGGCCGTAGAACCACTTGGCGTCCGACATGGACAGGTGGACGCAGCCGTGCGAGCCTCGTGCGCTGCCGCTGCCCGGGTAGGGGTCGCCGGTCGAGTAGTGCACGTAGGTGCCGGACTGGGTCAGGTGGACGTCCCAGGGCAGCGTCAGGTCGTAGTAGTTGGGGCTGCCCTTGTCACAGCTGATGCCGACGCTGCAGGAGGTCATGTGGACCTTCTCCTGCTTGTCGATGACGGCCATCGTGCCGTCCCACGTCGGGTACTGGGCGCTGCCCGCGTTGATCGACAGAGTGCGCAGCGTCCGGCCGTTGCGGGTCACCTTCATGGTGTGGCCGGTCACCGAGACGTCGGCACGGACGTCGTCACCGATCGTGAAGGTGTGCGTGTAGTTGTGCACGCCGTAGCGCCCGTTGCCGTTGCCGACGCCCGTCATGTCGGCGTCGATGCGCACCTTCGTCCCGGACGGCCAGTAGGTCTTCGGCCGCCAGTCGGCACGCCTGTCGCCCATCCAGTGCCAGGCGCCCTCCACCGCCTGCGAGGCGCTCACCTTCATGTGCTTCTCGACGGTCGCCCGCGCCTTCTCCGCCACCGGGTTGGTGAAGATCACCGAGATCGGCATGGCCACGCCGACCGTGGTGCCGGTCTGCGGAGTGATCGTCTCCAGCAGCATCGGCGGTCCCGCCGGCTTCGTGGGCGAGGGCGAGGCGCTCGCGCTCGGCTTCTGCGACGCCTTCGCGTCCTGTCCGCCCGCGTTGTCGCTGCCCCCGCCGCAGGCGCTCACGCCCACCAGCATCGCGACTGTGACGAGTGCGATTCCTATGCCGCCCGTGCGCCGTCCCACGCCCTGCCTCACTCTGCTCGCTCTTTTCGCTCTACGGTCCCGAAGGCCCCCACTTTCTGTGGGACTCCGTCGGCACGGGTCCGGGTTCCGCGTGGCGCGTAAAGCATGGATCAAGAATCGCCCCGCGGCTGCGGCCCGCTGGGTGCCCGGGTTCCCCAGGTGTGCGACGGCGCACTTTCCGAATGATTCGCGCCACCCCGCGCTCCCATAATGCTTCATCACCCCGCGCCGAAGATCCCACGGTCAGGTCCGCGTGCCGTGGATCGCCCGCCGCGAGCCGGGTCGTACCTCTGGCGGACCGCGCCCGCGCCGGGGACCATGGCGCCCTGCTCACCCCACGTCGACGCGCGAGATGCCGCGTCCCGGACGACCGGCGCCACCCTGTCCCCCGCACGCGGTCCGTCGCACACCGGACCCGGGCCCCCAGCAGGAGGTGCCGAAATGTCTCACGACGTCCCCGAGTTACCCGCGGCCCAGTCCTCGTACGACCGTCCGCTGCCCAGTTGGTCGGACGGCCGGGATCCGGTCGGCGTCCTCGCGCGCAGTCCGCGCTCCGGCGCCCACCGCACACTGCGCCTGCTGCGGCGTGCGTACCGGTGGCACCGACGGGTGGCGACCATCACCGCTCTCGGCTACTTCGTCGTCTTCCTCACCCTGACCGTCAAGGCCCCGTCCCTGATGGCCCGTCCCGGCCCCGGCGACCTGCCGACCGGGCTGGTCCTGGCCCTGGCCCAGATCCCCGTCACCTGGCTGGCCGTCCTCCTGCACGAAGCCGCGGCCCGCAGGTTCGTCGATCCCCTCGCGCGCCGGGCCCGCCGTCAGGCGCGGGTGTCCGCACCGGACGGGGAGCAGGCGCCGTGACCGGGTTCAGCGGTCCCGCCCAGTCCTGGTCCCTCGTCGCGTTCTGCTCGGTCGTCGCGCTCACCCTGCTGCTGTGCGTGCTCACCGGTCCGGAGGCGGACGACCTCGCCGAGTTCTACACCGGTTACCGGTCCCTGTCGCCGCTGCGCAACGGGCTGGCCGTCGCCGGTGACTACATCTCCGCCGCCACCGTCCTCACCATCGGAGGGATCATCGCCCTGTGCGGCTACGACGGGATCGTCCTGGCCCTCAGCGCCCTGCTGTCCCTGCTGTTGCTGATGTTCCTGCTGGCCGAACCCCTGCACAACACCGGCCGTTACACCATGGGCGACGCGCTGGCCCATCGCCACCCGGCGCGCTCGGTACGCGTGACGGCCTGTCTGGTCACGCTCGCCGCGCTCGTGCCGATGATGGTCGTCCAGCTCGCCGGGGTCGGTGAACTCCTGGCGTACGTCCTCGGGTTCGACGACCCGGCCATGAAGGAGGCGTGCGTGGCCGGGGCCGGCGTCCTCATGATCAGTTACGCGGCGCTGGGCGGGATGCCCGGCACCGCGCTGGTCCAGATCTTCAAGACCGTGGCCCTGCTCGGCTCCGGGCTGGTCGTGAGCTTCCTGCTGCTGCGGATGTTCCACTGGCAGCCGCAGGCGCTGTTCCACGCGGCGGCCCGGCACAGCGGGGCCGGGCCCGCCTACCTGACCTGGGGCCTGCAGTACTCCAGCAGTCCGCATCCCGCGCTCGACATGGCCAGCACCCAGTGCGCCGTGGTGCTGGGCGGTGCCTGCCTGCCCCACGTCACCATGCGGATGTACACCGCGGGCACCCCGCGCCAGGTCCGCCGGGCGATGTCCTGGGCGGTCTCCTCGGTGACCCTGTTCATCCTGATGCTCACGCTGATCTGCACCGGAGCGACCGCCCTTGTCGGTCACGACCGCATCGCCGCCGCCGACGCGCACGGCACGACCGCCTACTTGCTGGGTGCCCGCGCCGCGTTCGGGACGACGCTGTCACGGCCGGAGAGCCTGCTGTTCGCCACCGTCACCACCGCCGTCTTCCTCACCCTGCTCGCCTCGGTCGCGAGCATGACCCTCGCCTGCGCCAACACCCTCGCCCACGACCTGACCGCGTCCCGGGCCACACCCCCGGCGCCACCCAGGGAACTCGCCATCGCCCGGGGCAGCGCCCTGCTCGTGGGGGTCCCCACCGTCGTACTGGCCGTCCTCGCCCAGCACCGCAGCCTCCAGCCGCTGGCGACGGTCTCCTTCACCCTCGGGGCGTCCGCGATCGCCCCCGCGCTCCTCTACAGCCTCTTCTGGCGCCGCTACACCCGCAGGGCGCTGCTCGCCACCCTCGTGGTGGGCTCCCTGAGCGTCCTGGCCCTGACCCCGGGCACCACCCTGGTCTCCGGGACACCGCTGTCCGCGTTCCCCGAAGCGGACTTCGCCTGGTTCCCCTACAACACGCCGGCCCTCGTCTCCGTACCCGCGGGCTTCCTCGCCGGCTGGCTCACCACCGTGCTGTCCGGCCGGCGGGCCACCGACCGCGAACGCAGCCGCTACGAGGCCCACGAACACCACCTCCTCACCGGCACTCCCCCGGGCCCCTCGTCCTAGCTCCGCCGAGCCGCCGAGCTTCGAACTGCGGGGACCGGGGCGCCCGGCGCGACCGTCACTGGTTGCTGAAGGCCGCGTCGAAGGACGCCTTCGGGGTGGGCCACAGCAGCGACCGGACGAAGGTCACCGCCTCGGCGGCGCCGTGCAGGCGGTCCATGCCGGCGTCCTCCCATTCGATCGAGACGGGACCGGTGTAACCGATGGACTCCAGGGCGCGGAAGGCGTCCTCCCAGGGGACGTCGCCGTGGCCGGTGGAGACGAAGTCCCAGCCCCGGCGCGGGTCGCCCCACGGCTGGTGCGAGCCGAGGACCCCGGCGCGGCCGTTGCGCGGGCGCAGCCGGGTGTCCTTGCAGTCGACGTGGTAGATGCGGTCCTTGAAGTCGGTGATGAAGGCGACCGGGTCGATGTTCTGCCACATCATGTGGCTGGGGTCCCAGTTGAAGCCGAAGGCCTCGCGGTGGCCGATCGCCTCCAGGGTGCGGACGCTGGTCCAGTAGTCGTAGGCGATCTCGCCGGGGTGGACCTCGTGGGCGAAGCGCACGCCCTCCGCGTCGAACACGTCGAGGATCGGGTTCCAGCGGGTGGCGAAGTCCTCGTAGCCCGCGTCGATGACGGCGGCGGGGACCGGCGGGAACATGGCGACGTAGGGCCAGATGGCGGAGCCCGTGAAGCCGACGACGGTGTCCACGCCGAGTTTGCGGGCCACCCGCGCCGCCCGCTTCATGTCCTCGGCGGCGCGCTGCCTGACCCCTTCCGGGTCGCCGTCGCCCCATACGTAGGGCCGCAGGATGGCCTGGTGCCGGAAGTCGATGGGGGCGTCGCAGACCGCCTGGCCCGCGAGGTGGTTGGAGATGGCGTGGACCGTGAGGCCGTGCCGGTCGAGGATCTCCAGGCGGGAGGCCGCGTAGGCGTCGTCCTCGTCGGCGCGCCGGAGGTCCAGGTGGTCTCCCGAGGCGGCGATCTCCAGTCCGTCGTAGCCCCACTGGGCGGCGAGCCGGGCGACCTCCTCGAAGGGGAGGTCGGCCCACTGTCCGGTGAACAGGGTGACGGGGTGGGTGGCTGCGGTCATGCGGGGTCCTCCGTCTCGGGGGCGGTCTCGATCCAGGCACCGCGCCCGGCTGCGGAGGCCAGGACGGCCTCGGTGAGGCGGGCGGCACGCAGTCCGTCGGCGAACGTCGGCAGCCCTTCGGGGTGTTCGCCCCGTACGGCGCTGTGCACGTCGGTGACGAACGCCGTGAAGGCGTCCTGGTAGCCCAGGGCGTGTCCGGGCGGCAGCACCGACAGGCGGGCGGAGTCGGGGGCCGCGCCCGCGGGGTCGCGCAGGAGGAGCTGCGATCCCTCGCGGCTGCCGATCCACAGTTCCTCGGGGCGTTCCTGTTCGAAGCGCACGCTCCGGCGGGTGCCGTGGAGTTCGAGGGTGAGGCTGTTCTTGCGGCCGGGGGCCAGTTGGCTGACGAGCAGGGTGCCGAGCGCTCCGTCGCCGAGTTCGACGAGGAGCGCGGCGGTGTCCTCGTTGGTGACCTCGGTGTCGCCTCGCCGGCCGAAGACGGTGCGGGTGCGGGCGGCGAGGCGGTGGATGCGCTGTCCGGAGACGAACTCCACCAGGTCGCACAGGTGGGAGCCGATGTCGGCGAAGGCCCGGGAGGCGCCGCCGGCCTGCGGGTCGGCGCGCCAGTTGGTGTCGCCGGGGTCCAGGAGCCAGTCCTGGAGGTAGGCGGCGTCCAGGGTGAGGACGGTGCCGAGCCGTCCGTCCGCCACGAGGGCACGGGCCTGGCGTGCCATCGGGTGGTAGCGGTACACGAAGGGGACCGCGGCGACCCGGCCGGCCTCGCGGGCGGCCCGGACCAGTGCTTCGGCGTCCGTCACCGTGGTCGCCAGGGGTTTCTCGCAGATGACGTGGGCACCCGCGGCCAGCGCCGCCAGCGTGTGCTCGGTGTGCAGGCGGTTGGGGCTGCACACGTGGACGATGTCGAGGTCGCCGGCCGCGGCGAGGCTACGGGCGTCGGCCTCGGGCCGCTCCACACCGAGGTCCCGTGCGGCCCGCTCGCCACGCTCGGGCGTGGAACTCGCGAGAGCGGCCAGGTGCGCGCCGGCGGCCCGGCTCGCCCGGGTGTGCACGGCCGCCATGAAGCCACCACCGATGAACCCGGCGCGCAGCGGGGCGGCGGGGAGCGGACGCGGCCGCATCGCGTCGGAGTGGGCCGCGGGGTCCGGGGAGCCGGCGGGCCTTTGGTCGGTCACAGGGTGACTCCGTAGGGGTCGCGGTCCTCGGGGACGAGCGGTATCTCGGGGGCCGCGCTGTCGAGGTGGACCGTCTCGCCGGACGTGACGGCATCGTCGATGGACATCATGGTGTCGAGGACGTGGTATCCGAGGTCCCCGCTGGCGATGTGCGGGTGTCCCCCGCGGATCGCCCGTGCCATGTCCAGGACACCGAGGCCGCGGCCGCCCTCGACCCCGACGAGCGGGACGGTCGACCACTGCGGGTCCCGGCCCCCCTGCGGCACCCGCGTGATCCTGACCTCGCCGCCGAAGGTGTTGGGGTCGGGCAGCACCAGTGTGCCCTCGGAGCCGGTGATCTCGACGAACCCGGTGCGGGTGAGCGGGGAGTCGAAGCTGAACACGCTCTGGCCGACGCCGCCGCCCTCGAACTGGGTGAGCGCGGCGACATGGGTGGGCACGCCGACGGTGAACTCGGTGCCCGCGCGCTCCCCGCTGCGCACCGTACGGACCGTGCGCGCGGTCGAGCCGAGGGCGGCGACCCGGGAGACCGAGCCGAACAGGCAGACGAGGGCGGTGAGGTAGTAGGGCCCCATGTCGAAGAGGGGGCCGGCGCCCTTGGCGAACAGGAACTCGGGGTTCGGGTGCCACTGGTCGGGGCCCGCGTACTGCATGACGGTCTGCGCGGACAGCGGGGTGCCGATGTCGCCGCGGGCGACGGCCCGCAGGGCGGTCTGGAGGCCGGGCCCGAGGATCGTGTCGGGGGCGACTCCGACCCGCAGGCCGGCCGCGGCCGCCTGGTCGAGCAGGGCGCGGGCGTCGGCCCGGTCCACCGCGATGGGCTTCTCGGACCAGACGTGCCTGCCCGCGGCGAGGATCGCGGAACTCACCTCGGCGTGCGCTGCGGGCACGGTCAGGTTGACGATGATCTCTGTGTCCGGGTGTGCGAGGACGTCCTCGGCCGTTCCCCACTCCGCGACGCCGTACCTGCGGGCCTGGCTCTCGGCGCGGGCGGTGTCGAGGTCGCCGACGACCGTCACGCGCAGGTCGGGGAAGCGGGTGAGGCTGGTCAGGTACTGGTCGCTGATGTTGCCGGCGCCGATGAGCCCGACGCCGACCGGACGGTGTGCCGTCATCAGGCGATGCCCTTCCCGTTCAGGTAGGAGACGCCCGTCGCGATGCCCTCGAAGACGTCGCCGTCGTAGTGGTCGAACTCGATGACGGCGAACTCGGCGTGGGGAGCCGCGTCCAGCGCGGCGGCCAGCGGGATCTGCCCTCGGCCCGCCGCCACCTGGCGGGTGTCCGCGGGGTCGAAGGGTGCGCCCGAGGTGAACGGGTCGTCGATGACGGGGCCGTCCTTGATGTGCAGGGCGCGGACCCGGGGACCCAGCCGGCCGAGGAGGGCGACGACGTCGTTGCCGCCGGCCGCGGCCCAGAACAGGTCGACCTCCAGGGCGACTTCGGGGTTCAGGAGGTCCGCGAAGCGGTCGAAGGCGGTGACGCCGCCCACGGTGTGCACGAACTCCTGGGAGTGGTTGTGGTAGCCGACCCGCAGCCCGTGCCCGGCGGCGCGTTCCGCGGCCTCGTTCAACAGGGCGGCGGTGCGGGCGATCTCCTCCTCGTCGGCCCACCGGGAGGCGGGCACGAACGGGTCGAAGAGGATCTCCACACCCAGCCGCCGGGCGGCCCGGAACGTGTCGTCGA
Organism: Streptomyces sp. NPDC006655; assembly: GCF_040703965.1. Lineage (NCBI taxonomy): Bacteria > Bacillati > Actinomycetota > Actinomycetes > Kitasatosporales > Streptomycetaceae > Streptomyces > Streptomyces sp. NPDC006655. The sequence goes on from NZ_JBEYJU010000108.1 coordinate 16,647, forward strand.
GGTCGGACGCAGAGGCGTCGTCCGGCGACAGGAAACCGGCGTGTCCGGTCCGCGCGGTCAGGCCGTGCCGGGCGAGCGCGTCGGCGAGTTCGCCGGCGCGGTGCACGAAGCCGAAGGCCTCGACGTTGGTCAGTCCCAGGGCGGCCAGTCGGCCGAGGGCGGCGTCTTCGTCGGCTTCCAGGGCCTGACGTACGGAGTAGAGCTGAACCGACAACTGTGGTGTCGACAAAGGGAACTCCTCTCATGGCGGACGGCCGGGAACAGGATACCGACAGGGCTGATGGTTTCTAGGGGTCGTTAGCATCTCGTCCATGGCAAGGGAGACGGCACGACCGGGGGCTGCCCCACGGAACTACCCCAAGGGGGAACGCCGGCGCGCCCAGATCATCGAGGCCGCGCTCGCCGCCTTCGGGCAGGTGGGCTACCGCAACGCGAGCATGGTCCAGCTCGCCGCCGCCTGCGGTGTCTCACGTGCGGGGCTGCTGCACCACTTCCCGACCAAGGAGTCGCTGCTGGCGGCGGTCCTGGAGGAACGCGACCGCCAGGACGGGGAGCACTTCCTGGAGTCGGGAGCGCTCAGCCAGGACGGCCTGGCGTACTTCGCCGGCATGCTCAGGCTCGTCGCGCACAACCAGGCCAACCCCCTCATCGTGAGCCTGTTCGCGGTGCTGTCCAGCGAGGCCACCGCGACGGACCACCCGGCACGCCCGTACTTCGTCGAACGCTACGCACGGACCCGCGCCGAAATGCAGTCGGCCGTCGACGACCTGGCACGGCGCGGGCTGCTGCGCCCGCACGTCGACGCGTCGCGGCTGGCGGCGGACCTGATCGCGTTCATCGACGGTCTTCAGGTCCAGTGGCTGCTCAGCCCGGACCTGATCGACATGCCGGAGCACCTGCGCGCGGTGCTGCGCAGCTTCATCGACGTGGAACTTCCCTAGGGCCCTTCCGAGGGGTGCCCGCGACGTCTGCGGGGTGGCGGTGGGCTTCGCGCAGGCAGGTGGGCCTCACGTGCGCACGGACCGGGCGGACACGGCGGAGACGGTGACCTTCGTCGGGTCGTGACGGCGGGCCCGTCGGCTCCGGGGCCCTGACGCCCGCTCACAACCCGAAGAGACGTGCCGCGTTGTCGTGGCACACCGCGCGCAGCCACTCCGGCCCCAGGTCCAGGCGCTCAAGCGCGTGCAGCTGGTGCAGATACGGATAGGGGATGTTGGGGAAGTCGGAGCCGAGCAGGACGCGGTCGCCCAGGGCGGCGATCCTGGGCAGGGCTCGGGGCGGGAAGGGCATGAACCGTTCGGTGAAGTCGGTGAACGCCATCGTGGTGTCCAGGCGCACCTCCTCGTACCGTTCCGCGAGGCCGAGGAACTCCTCGTACTCGGGCATCCCCAGATGCGCGACGATCAGCCGCAGCCGCGGATGCCTCGCCAGCACCCGTGCGATCGGCGCGGGCCCGGTGTGCTTGCCGGGCGCGGGGCCCGAGCCGCAGTGGATCACCACGGGGATCCCGGCGTCGGCCAGCACCGCCCAGGCCGCGTCGAGGAGTTCGTCGTCCGGGTCGTACGCGCCCACCTGGACGTGCGCCTTGAACACCCGGGCGCCCGCTTCGACGGCCTCGCGCACGTAGGTCTCCACACCGGGCTCGGGGAAGAGCGTCGCCGTGTGCAGGCAGTCCGGGGTGCGGCCGGCGAAGTCGGCGGCCCAGGCGTTCAGCCAGGTCGCCATGGAGGGCTTGTGCGGGTAGAGCATCGAGGTGAAGGCACGGACGCCGAACTCCCTGAGCAGCGCGGCCCGTTCCTCCTCCGCCTTGCGGTAGGTGATCGGCCACTCGAGGCCGCCGACCAGCGGGCCGTTGGTGTCGAAGTAGTTCCAGACCTTGTGCAGGACGCGCTCGGGCATGAAGTGCGTGTGGACGTCGATCAGTGCCGGAAGGCCGAGCCGCTCCCGGAAGCGGCGGATCTCGGCGGCCTCCGCCCCCGGGGCACCATCGCTCACGGGAGTGCGCCGGGCAGCGTCGGCCGAGGCCGTGCGGTGATCGTTCATACCGCCCACGATCGAGGCCGGAACGCCACGCGTCCAGCCCCCGGCCGGACGCGCCCCTCAGGACAGGTAGCCCTCCACCTCCGAGGCGGGGCGGACGTTCGCCTCGCCGGGGTCCTGTCCCGCCTCGACCCTGGCGCGGCGCTGCCGGAGCAGGTCCCAGCACCGGTCCAGCTCGGTCTCCAGGCGGGCCAGTCGGGCGTGCTCGGTCGGCTCGTCGATCTCCTGCCGCGCCAGACGCTCCCGCAGATCCTTCTCCTCGCTGATCATCTCCGTGATGTGGCCGAAGATCTCCCGCTCGGCCTCGGCTTCCGACCCGGTCATGACTGCCCCTCTCCGGAGGACGCGACGGACCCCGTTCCCTTCCCTACCTTCTCGCACCCCGGCCGCAAACGCATCGGCCGACGGCGGCGGGCATCGTGCACGGCGGCCCGCGGACTCGTGGAAAGCGGTTGCTACAGGGCAGGTCGGGGCACGGACGAGGGCAACGCGAAGGGCCCGTCCGCTTGCGGACGGGCCCTTCCATCGAGCGCCGGGCAGGCCTTGCACCTGCATTTCCCCGCAGGAAGCGGGGCGTCTTTCCTTGGACCACCAACGCGACACCGGACGCCGGGATTTCACGGCGACCAGCTCGTGATCAATACTACCGCATCCGTCGGACCCTTCGTTCCGACCCCTCGGACCGACCCCTCGGACCGACCCCTCGGACCGCCCCCTCCTCACGAGCCCTCAGTCGACTCCTCGACCCGTTCCGGTCTCTGGGCGGGCAGGGCGGGGGGCGGGGCGTCGGTGGCGTCGTCCGCGCCGCCGTGGCGGCCCGGGCCCGCCGTCAGCACCAGGACCTGGTCCTCGGCATGCCACACGCGACGTTCCGACGTGCCGGGGCAGAGCAGGACGCCGTCGTGCGGACGGGCCCGGTGCGGGTCGTGCGCGTGGTAGCCGATCGCACTCTCGCCGCGGTCCAGCGCGGCCGCGACCACCGTGGCGAACGCCGCCTCGCGACCGGGCAGTACGTAGTGGGCGGCGGGGCGCAGGGCGAGTGCTCCACCCCGTCTGGCGAAGATCTCTTCGAAGACGGCGGCCAGTTGCGGGTTGTGCACGATCTGCGCCATGAGCAGGGCGGTGAGTTCACCGTGGACGAGGGCGTGCGAGGCGGGGCCGAGCGGAGCGACGGTCCGGCTGCGGTGGTCGCGCAGCTCGGCCACCACAGGTAGCACCCGGCCCGTCCGCTCCTCCCAGGAGCGCAGGGTGAGCAGCGCCAACAAGGTGCGCTCGTCGCGTCGTTCGGGCCCCTTCTCCGCGTCCGCGCCCAGCGCTACGACGCTGTCGTAGGCGGACAGGTCGAAGCCGTCCAGGGCGTCGGGGGCGGCCAGGTCGCGGGTGTGGTGCGTGACGGTGAGCGGCGCCTCCCCTGCACGGTTCCGTGACCAGGGGGATCCGGGTCCGGCGGCATCGGACGCCGCGTCGGTGACCACGTCGAGGACCGAGCCCGGCCGTGCGGTCCTGCGCAGGGCGTCCACGACCATCGGGGCACGGCGGTTCCACCCGAGCAGCAACAGGCGTGCGGGTGGCTCCGGCTCGGGTGCGGACGGCGCGAGCGCCGTGGTGTCGACCCGTGCCCAGCGGTCCGTGAGCGGGGTGGTCCGGTCGTCGTGGGCGACGGTGACCAGGCGGTCCCCCGGTTCCAGGACGGTGCCCGGCGCGGGTGTGAGCAGCGGGCGGCCGTCCGGGCGCAGCAGCCCGACGGCACAGGACGCCTCCAGGCGCAGTGCCACCTCCTCGTAGGAGAGTCCCACCGCTTCCGGGACGTCGGTCACATGGAACTCGGCCCCCGAGAAGTCGAGCAGATCACGCAGTGCCGTGGGCATCCCGGGGCACCGCGCCGCCTGGACCAGGAGCCGCGCCGCGGTCAGGTCGGTCTCCAGGATGGTTCCGCGCGGTCCGGCGGCGAGCCGTGCCGCGGGCACGTACCGGCCGTCGCGCACGGCGGCGACGACCCGCGGAGCACTCCGTGCGTCGTCGGTGCCGAGCAGGGTGCGCAGCGCCAGCAGGGTCCGTACGACGGTGAGATCGCCGTCGGAGTCGTCGGCGGGCAGCACCACCACCGCTCTGGCCGCGTCGGGGGTGACGAGGGTCAGGGCGTCGGGGTCGGTGGGCACGCCGGTGCGGCAGACGAGCCGGACGCGGTCGGTGACGTCGAGGGCGGCCGTGAGCGCGGAGTCCATGTGGGCGGGGTCCCGGTCGGCCAGCACGGTGATGACGTGCCGGCCGCCGGCGGAGCGCCCTCGCCGGGACCGGCCGGCTCCGGCCCGGCCGGCGACCAGTTCGGAGACCACCGTGAAGATCTGGTCGGTCCAGCCGAGCACCACGTCGTGGTCGCGCTCCAGCACTCGCGAGCGGCCCCGCCGGAGTTCGGTGAGCCGGTCGCCGAGTCCGGTGGTTACCACTCCTACGACCGTCGACACGCACAACAGGGCGATGAGACCGAGCAGCACGGACAGCAGCATCCGCGCCGGGGTGCCGGCCACCGCTCCGAGCCGGAGCGTCTCCGCGCTGGTGCGCCACACCTGGGTGAACCGACCGGCGAAGGAGCGCGGCGCGGTGGGGTCCGTCCACACCAGAAGGGTGCTGACGGGCAGGACGACCGCCAGACAGCACAGGGCGAGCCAGCCGAGCAGTGTTCCCGTGCTGCGGGCGAGCGTCCGGTCGAACAGGTACCGCGCCCGGTGCCGTAACGGGGTTCGCTCCTGCCCTCGTGCCACGTCTGCCCCCTGGTTCGCGCATATGCCTCGGCGACTCGAAGGGTGCCGGGTGCGCGGGGTGCGACACGCCGTCCGGCCGGGACGTTCATCCTTTCGGGCAGCGCGTGGTCGTCACGGCCCGGCGGTGTCGGTGGACAGACGTGGTCCGGCGGCGACGATCGCGTGGACGGTCTCGGTGACCAGTCGGCGGTCAAGGGGGCCGTCGGAGAAGGCGCGGTGCATCGGCCAGCCCTCGATGAGCGCGTCGAGGGCGCGGGACACCCCGGGCGTGAAGTGCAGGGCGAGGCTGTCCCTGCTGCGTTCGAGCCAGGTGCGCAGCGTCGCCGACACCGCCTCGCTGTGGTTGGCGTAGGCGTACATCTCGAAGATGAGGGTCATGTCGCGTGCCGTGGCGTAGGACGGACCACAGATCAGCTCGACGACGGCCGCCTCGGCCTCGGCCGTGGAGGCGGCCGACTGCAGTGTCTGCCGGTAGAACCGGGACATGGTGTCCGACAGCCGGGCGAAGGCCTGGGCGAGCAGGTCCGCCATGCCGTCGAAGTAGTAGGTGAGCGAGCCCAGCGAAACGTCCGCCCGTGCCGCGATCTTCCGGTGGGTGGTGCTGTGCACGCCGCACTCGGAGATCACGTCCAGGGCTGCGTCGAGGATCCGCTCCTTGCGTCCGGGGTCGTTCGGGATCTCGCGTCGTGTGCCGCTCACGCCCTCAATGTGCCATGGCTTGCGCAGCGGCAAGTGTGTACAGATGTACAAACGGCTGGGTACGCTCGTACGGACTCGTACGGATCCCGCTGGAGCCACCGCTCATGCCTCGTGACCTCGCGCGGCGGCGCACCGCCGTCTTCGTGCTGTTCTTCGCGCCCGGACTGACCATCTCCTCCTGGGTCACCCGCACCCCGGACGTACGCGACCTGCTCGGCGCCTCCACGGCGCAGATGGGCCTGATCCTTTTCGGGCTCTCGGTCGGCTCGATGCTCGGCATCCTGTGCTCGGGCAGGGTCGTGGCCCGCTGGGGAGCCCGGCTGGTCGTCCTGGCCGGCACCTCGGCCGTCGCCGCCGGTGCCGCGGTGGTCGGGACGGGGGCAGCCGTCGGTTCGGGGGCCTGCGTCGCGGTGGGCCTCGGGCTGTTCGGCCTGGGCATGGGCGGCGGTGAGGTGGCCCTCAACGTCGAGGGCGCCGAGGTCGAGCGGCTGCTCGGCCGCTCGACGCTGCCCGCCATGCACGGCTTCTTCAGTCTGGGCACCGTGCTCGGCGCGGTCGCCGGCATGTTCCTGACCGCGGTCGGCTTCCCGGTCCTCGTCCACCTGCTCGTCGTCGCCGCGGTGGTGCTGGCCGCGCTCGCCCTGGTCATCCGGCGCGTGCCCACCGAGGTGGGCCGGCAGGCCGCCACCGGACGCCGGGCACCGGGGACGCCGCGTGCCGCGGTGTGGCGGGATCCCGCGCTGCTGCTCATCGGCTGTGTCATCCTCGCGCTCGCCATGGCCGAGGGCACCGCGAACGACTGGCTGCCGCTGGTCATGGTGGACGGTCACGGCTTCGACGCCGCGCTGGGCTCGGCCGTGTACGCGGTGTTCGCCGCCGCGATGACCGTGGGCCGCTTCGTCGGCGGGCGGTTCGTCGACCGGTTCGGCCGGGCGGCGGCACTGTGCGGGAGCGCGCTCGTGGGGGCCGCCGGACTGGCCCTCGTGATCTTCGTCGACAACCAGGCGGTCGCGGCCGCCGCCGCGGTCCTGTGGGGTCTCGGGGCCTCGCTCGGATTCCCCGTCGCGCTCTCCGCGGCGGGTGACTCCGGTGCCGACTCCGCCGCTCGCGTCGCGCTCGCCGCGACCGTCGGCTACGTCGCCTTCCTGGTCGGCCCGCCCGCCCTCGGTTATCTCGGCGAGCACTTCGGGCTGCGCAACGCGCTGATCCTGGTGCTCGTCCTGGTCGTGGCGGCCGCCTTCGCCACACCGGCCGCCCGCGAGCCCCGCAGGGCGGGCGAACCGGAACCGGCCGGCGCCTGAGGGCGGTCCCCCCTCAGTCCACTGGGGACGGGAGCCCCGGGTGTGGCCGAAGGTCCGGCGGAGGGCGTCGCGAAGGCGCGGGCCGACGCCCAGTCAGGCGCGGGCCACCGCCGTCACCGGGGTCGGCCCGCGAGCAGCGCGAGGCGTGAGGGAGGCGCAGCGGGGTGCGCCACTGCGTGCGGGAAGGCCATGCCGAGGTCACTGAGGGAAGGGCATGCCGAGGCACCTGCGGGACGGCCGGGACCGGGTGGGGCCCTCGCGCCGACGGCGCGGCAGAACTCCTTGAGGCTACGATCGTCGGCCGGACCGGCCCGGTCCTCACGGCAGCCTCGCCGACGCCATCTCCGCGGTGACGGTGCCGCCGGTGTCGGGACCGTCTCCGCCCGCCTCGGCGTCACCGGGCCGGTGGCCGTCAGCCCTGTGCGGTCACCCTGCCGAGCTCGTCCAGCAGGTCGCGCATCAGTGAGGCCATGTCGGTCTCCTCTGCGGCCGTGATCCATTGCTCGAAACCGACCTTGAAGACGGCGACGCAGGTCTCCGCGGCCAGGGCCGCGGCCGGCTCCGGCACGCCTCGGTCCCGCAGGGCGTCGCCGAGAGCGGCCGCCAGCGAGGCGAGCTTGATCAGCTCGCGCTCCCGGAGCTCCGGGTGGGCGGCGACCACGGCCTGCCGGCGCAGCGCGTACTCGTGGCGCCCCCTGAACATGTCCGAGGCCGCGTCGAGCCCGGCGCCGAGCACGTCGAGCAGCGGCGCGGACGACGGGGCCTGCGCGACGGCGGCCACGAACAGCTCCTGGAGCGGGGAGCCGGCGAAGAGCACCTCGCGCTTGTCGGCGTAGTGCCGGAAGAAGGTGCGTTCGGTCAGACCCGCCTGCCGGGCGATCTGGGCCACGGTCGTCTGCTCGTACCCCTGCTCGCTGTAGAGCTGCAACGCCGCCGCCGCCAGGCGCTCGCGCGCGTTCGGCTCCCATCTTCCCATGGCCGAATCCTACGCGATGACAGTGACTGACATCGAGTGCTACTGTCGATGTCAGTCACTGTCATCGATAGTCAGGGGTTCTCCCATGCGTGTCTTCGTGACCGGCGCGTCCGGCTGGCTCGGCTCGGCCGTCGTGCCCGAACTTCTCGACGCGGGCCACCAGGTCGCCGGACTGGCCCGCTCGGACGCCTCCGCCGCCGCACTCACCACGGCGGGGGCGGACGTCGTGCGCGGCACCGTCGACGACCTGGACGTGCTGCGCGAGGCCGCCGCCGCCTCGGACGGCGTGATCCACCTCGCCTTCAAGCACGACATCGCTTTCAGCGGTGACTTCCGCGGGGCCGCCGACGCGGACCGCCGGGCCGTGGACGCGTTCGGCGAGGTACTGGCCGGCTCCGACCGGCCCTTCGTGCTCGCCTCCGGCCTGCTCGGCATCGCTCCCGGCCGGACGGCCACCGAGCAGGACATGCCCACGGTCGACGACTCGGCGTTCTCGGTGCGGCAGGCCACCGCCCTGGCGACACGGGAACTGGCCTCGCGCGGCGTGCGTTCCTCGGTGGTGCGGCTCGCTCCCACCTGCCACGGCGAGGGCGACCAGGGGTTCATGGCGTCGCTGATCGGCATCGCCCGGCAGCGTGGTGTCTCCGGATACGTCGGCGACGGCGCCAACCGGTGGCCCGCCGCGCACCGGCTCGACATCGGGCGGTTGTTCCGGCTGGCCGTGGAGAAGGCGCCGGCGGGTTCGGTGCTGCACGGAGCAGGCGAGGAGGGCGTCGCGATCCGTGACGTCGCCGAGGTGATCGGCCGCCATCTCGGGGTACCGGTCGCCTCCGTGGCGCCCGCCGACGCGGCCGAGCACTTCACCTGGCTCGGCGGCTTCATCGGCCTGGACAGCCCGGCCTCCAGCGCGGCCACCCGTGAACTGCTGGACTGGCGTCCGTCGCACCCGGGGCTGCTGGAGGACCTGGACAAGGGCCACTACTTCGCCCCGGCCGTCTGACCCGACGCGCGGGGCCGTCAGAAGACCGCGCGACGGCTGCCGCGCGCCTCGGGGCAGAAGCCGCCCCGCGCCCCGAGGTCAGCTCGGGGCGCCCGTGCCGGGTGGGGCGCCGTCCCGGGGGCTGGCGGTGCGCAGGAGGCGGCTCGGCCGTCTCGGGCCAGGCCGGCCGCGTTTCCGGTCGGCCGTCCCGGCCGGGGGCCAGCCGCGGTTGCGGTCGGCCCTCCCAGGCGCGAGGCCAGCCGCGGTTGCGGTCGGCCCTCCCAGGCGCGGGGGCCAGCCGCGGTTGCGGTCGGCCCTCCCGGGCGCGGGGGCCAGCCGCGGTTGCGGTCGGCCCTCCCGGGCGTGGGGTCAGCCGTGGTGGCGGTCGGACGTCTCTGCCGCGGGGGCCGCGGCGGCCGCGGGCCCGGCGTCCGCCGCCGCCTCCGGGGCGCCCTGGGAGGTGACCACCTTCGAAGGGCGGCCGCCCCGGTCCAGGACGCCGCCGGTGACGGCCAGGGCAAGGCCGGCCATGGCGAGCGCGGCGCCGACCAGGTTGGGCGCGGCCCAGCCCCAGCCCGCCGAGATGACGAGGCCGCCCAGCCAGGCGCCGGCCGCGTTGGCCATGTTGAACGCGGAGTGGTTGGAGGCCGCGGCCATCGTCGGGGCGTCCTTCGCGTTGATCATCAGCAGCATCTGGACGGGCGTGGTGATGAGCGCGCTCATCGCGCCGATGAAGGTGACCGTCACCAGGGCGGGAACCGTGCTGTGGACGGTGAAGTAGAAGGTCACCAGCGCGGCGGCCAGCAGCACGATCCCGGCGTAGAGGGTCGGGCGCAGGGCGCGGTCGGTGAGCGGACCGGCCACCAGGGTGCCGACGGTCATGCCGACGCCGTAGAGGGCGAGGACCAGGGTGGTGGACGAGTCGGAGATGCCGGTCAGGTGGGTCAGCATGGGGACCAGGTAGCTGTAGACGGCGAAGAAGCCGCCGAACCCGACGACGGCGGTCGCCAGCCCGATGAAGACCTGCCGGTTGCCCATCGCCCGCAGTTCCTGGCGGATGCCCGCCTGCGGTCCGCGCGGCTGGTGCGGCACGAGGAGGGCGAGCGCGGCCAGCGCCACCAGCCCGATGACGGCGACCGCGCAGTAGGCGTAGCGCCAGCCCAGGTGCTGGCCGAGGGCCGTGCCGGCGGGGACGCCGATGATGTTCGCGATGGTGAGGCCCAGGAAGACCCGGGAGACGGCGCGTGCGGCGCGGTCGGCGGCCACCAGCCTGGAGGCGACGACGGCGCCCACGCCGAACAGTGCGCCGTGCGGCAGTCCGGCCAGGAATCGGGCGGCGAAGAGCAGGCCGAAGTTCGGGGCGAGCGCGGACGCCGTGTTGCCGACCACGAACAGCCCGGTC
>NZ_JBEYJU010000109.1:0-26371 GCF_040703965.1 Streptomyces sp. NPDC006655
CAGCGCCGATGGTACTGCAGGGGGGACCCTGTGGGAGAGTAGGACGCCGCCGAACTCCCTTTAGAGCTCTGGCTCTTGGGCTACATGCCCAAGAGCCAGAGCTTTTTTGCGTTGAGGTAAGGTCAGGGGGCAAAGTTGGCTCGTTTCCCACCACAGGAGGCCCCCGGGTGGAGGTCCAGGAGACCCGCGTCCAGACGGATCGGGTACTCACCATCCCGAACATCCTCAGCATGGCGCGCCTCGTCGGTGTGCCCGTCTTCCTGTGGCTGATCCTGAGGCCCGAGTTCGGCGGTCCCAAGAGCGACGGCTGGGCCCTGCTGGTGCTCCTCTTCAGCGGCGTCAGCGACTACCTGGACGGCAAGCTGGCGCGGCGCTGGAACCAGATCAGCAGCCTCGGCCGGCTCCTCGACCCCGCCGCGGACCGGCTCTACGTCCTGTCGACGCTGCTCGGCCTCACCTGGCGCGAGATCCTGCCCCTCTGGTTGACGGCCGCGCTACTGCTGCGCGAACTGATGCTGCTGGTGATGGTGGGCATCCTTCGACGGCACGGCTACCCGCCGCCTCAGGTGAACTTCCTGGGCAAGGCCGCCACCTTCAATCTCATGTACGCGTTCCCGCTCCTGCTGCTCAGTGACGGAACCAGGTGGATCTCGTCACTCGCCGCAGTTTTCGGATGGGCGTTCGCCGGATGGGGTACAACCCTCTATTGGTGGGCAGGAGTGCTTTACGTGGTGCAGGTCCGCCGTCTGGTTCGCGCGGACGCCACAGCCGATTGAGCTCGGCGATTGTCCGGACGTAGTGGCTCTCGATTCCTCTCGATGGCCCGCAGCGCAAAAGTGCGGGACAATCTGGACGGGTGAAGTCGGCTAGACCGTCATCTCTTAGAGGAGGACGCTTCCGACATGAAGGCCGTCGTGATGGCCGGTGGTGAAGGCACACGCCTTCGCCCCATGACCTCCAGCATGCCCAAGCCGCTCCTTCCGGTCGTCAACCGGCCGATCATGGAGCACGTGCTACGGCTGCTCAAAAGGCATGGGCTCACCGAGACCGTGGTCACCGTGCAGTTCCTGGCATCGTTGGTCAAGAACTACTTCGGTGACGGCGAAGAGCTCGGCATGGAGCTCACCTATGCCAACGAGGAGAAGCCACTCGGTACCGCCGGAAGTGTCAAGAACGCCGAAGAGGCGTTGAAGGACGATGCTTTCCTTGTCATCTCCGGCGATGCACTGACCGACTTCGACCTCACCGAACTGATCAACTTCCACAAGGCGAAGGGCGCGCTCGTCACGGTGTGCCTGACGCGGGTGCCCAATCCACTGGAATTCGGCATCACCATCGTCGACGAGGAAGGCAAGGTCGAGCGCTTCCTGGAGAAGCCGACCTGGGGCCAGGTCTTCTCCGACACGGTGAACACGGGCATCTACGTGATGGAGCCCGAGGTGTTCGACTACGTCGAGGCCGACGTGCCCGTCGACTGGTCCGGCGACGTCTTCCCGCAGCTGATGAAGGAAGGCAAGCCCATCTACGGCTATGTCGCCGAGGGCTACTGGGAGGACGTCGGCACGCACGAGTCGTACGTGAAGGCGCAGGCCGACGTCCTGGAGGGCAAGGTCGACGTCGACATCGACGGCTTCGAGATATCGCCCGGCGTCTGGGTCGCCGAGGGTGCCGAGGTGCATGCCGACGCCGAACTGCGCGGGCCGCTCTACATCGGCGACTACGCCAAAGTGGAGGCCGGCGCGGAACTCCGGGAACACACCGTCGTCGGATCCAACGTCGTCGTCAAGAGCGGTGCCTTCCTGCATCGGGCCGTCGTCCACGACAACGTGTACGTCGGGCAGCACAGCAATCTGCGCGGCTGCGTCGTCGGCAAGAACACCGACATCATGCGGGCCGCCCGGATCGAGGACGGGGCGGTCATCGGTGACGAGTGCCTGATCGGTGAAGAATCGATCGTTCAGGGCAACGTCCGGGTCTATCCGTTCAAGACCATCGAAGCCGGCGCGTTCGTCAACACGTCGGTGATCTGGGAGTCGCGCGGGCAGGCGCATCTGTTCGGCGCCCGTGGTGTCTCCGGGATCCTGAACGTCGAGATCACGCCGGAACTGGCCGTGCGGCTGGCCGGCGCGTACGCGACCACCCTGAAGAAGGGCTCCACCGTCACGACGGCCCGTGACCACTCCCGTGGCGCCCGCGCGCTCAAGCGGGCGGTCATCTCCGCGCTCCAGGCCAGTGCCATCGACGTACGGGACCTGGAGAACGTGCCACTGCCCGTGGCGCGGCAGCAGACCGCCAGGGGCAGTGCGGGCGGCATCATGATCCGGACCTCACCCGGGGTGCCGGACTCCGTCGACATCATGTTCTTCGACGGAGCGGGCGCGGACCTGTCGCAGGCCAGCCAGCGCAAGCTGGACCGGATCTTCGCGCGGCAGGAGTACCGGCGTGCGTTCCCCGGTGAGATCGGCGACCTGTACTTCCCGGCCAGCGTCTTCGACTCGTACACCGGGGCGCTGCTGCGGAACGTCGACACGACCGGGATCCTCGAATCGGGCCTCAAGGTCGTCGTGGACGCCTCCAACGGCAGCGCGGGGCTCGTCCTGCCCAGCCTGCTCGGCAAGCTCGGGGTCGACTCGCTGACCATCAACCCCGGTCTCAACGAGGCCAGGCCCACCGAGACGGCAGAACAGCGACGGGCCGGGATGGTGCGCCTCGGTGAGATCGTGGCGTCTTCCGGAGCCGCGTTCGGGGTGCGGTTCGACCCGGTCGGCGAGCGGCTGTCCCTGGTGGACGAGAAGGGCCGCATCATCGAGGACGACCGGGCGCTGCTGGTGATGCTGGACCTGGTCGCCGCCGAGCGGCGCAGCGGCAGGGTGGCGCTCCCGGTCACCACGACCCGCATCGCCGAGCAGGTGGCCGCCTACCACGGCACCCAGGTCGAGTGGACGACGACCTCTCCGGACGACCTCACGCGCGTGGGCGGTGAGGAAGGCACCATCTTCGGTGGTGACGGCAAGGGCGGGTTCATCGTCCCCGAGTTCAGCAGTGTCTACGACGGTACGGCGGCCTTCGTACGCCTCATCGGTCTGGTGGCGCGCACGCAGCTCACGCTCAGCCAGATCGACGCGCGGATCCCGCGGGCTCACGTCCTCAAGCGGGACCTGGCGACGCCGTGGGCGGTCAAGGGCCTGGTCATGCGGCGTGTCGTCGAGGCGGCCGGTGACCGGTTCGTCGACACCACGGACGGCGTGCGGGTCGTCGAGACCGACGGGCGCTGGGTGATGGTGCTGCCCGACCCGGCCGAGGCGGTCACCCACCTGTGGGCGGAGGGGCCCGACGACGCCTCCGCGCAGGCCCTGTTGGACGAGTGGGCGGCGATCGTGGACAGCGCCGGACGGTAGGACGGTAAGAGCGGCCGCACGCGCGCGTGCCGGACAAGTGTCCCCCAGGGGGCCTGTCCGGCACGTCGGTGGGGCCGTTCGGAGGTACTGGTCGCGACATGCGACGATGTGCGGCATGCCGCAGCAACCCCCCGTTCGGAGCAGCGTTCCCCGGCCGCAGCGCCCGGACGCCTCCATGTCGTTGATCACCAACGTCATGGATCACAGCCTCGACGACGGTTACGCCGAGGCGGCGGCCCGGAAGCGGGCGCGCGGGGAGGGCGCCGGTATGCCCAAGACCCTCCGGGCCCGGCTGGGGCTCGCGGGCGGTCTGGTGCTGGCGGCGCTCGTGGTGACCGTGGGAGCGGCGCAGGCGCGGGTGGCGGCGCCCGTCGTGGCGAAGGAGCGCCAGGAGCTCATCGACCGCATCGACCGTGAGACGACGGCCGCGGACAAGCTGGAGAGCGACGTCGACGCGTTGCGGGACGACGTCAGCGACCGGCAGCGGTCGGCACTGAGGGCGAGCGGTGGCAGCGGGCAGGCGGACCTGGTGGGCGTCCTGTCGGGTGCCACCGCCGTGCACGGCCCCGGCGTGAAGCTGGTCGTGAACGACGCCAAGGAGGCCTCGTCGGGGGGCGACGCCGCCAATCCCCGGGAGACCTCCGGGTTCTCCGACACCGGCCGGGTGCGCGACCACGACCTGCAGCGGGTCGTGAACGGGCTGTGGGCCTCCGGTGCCGAGGCGATCGCCGTCAACGGTCAGCGGTTGACCGCCCTGTCCGCGATCAGGGCCGCGGGGGACGCGATACTGGTCGACAACAGGCCGCTGGTGCCGCCGTACACGGTGCTGGCGGTGGGGGACGGGGAAAGGCTCGGCTCCAGGTTCCAGGACAGTCCTGACGGGCTGTATCTGCATGCCCTGGAGGACAACTTCGACATCCGGGCGACCATCGCCACGCAGAGCGACGTCCGGCTTCCGGCCGCGCCGAGCGTGATCGTACGTACTGCACAGCCGTACACCGAGAAGACTGAGAAGGGCACATCGTGATCGCCGTACTTGGCCTCGTCGTGGGCATCGTGGCCGGACTGCTGGTCCGTCCTGAGGTTCCGGCGGTCGTCGAGCCGTATCTGCCGATCGCCGTCGTGGCGGCGCTCGACGCCGTCTTCGGTGGTCTGCGGGCCATGCTCGACGGGATCTTCGACGACAAGGTCTTCGTGGTGTCGTTCCTGTCCAACGTGGTGGTGGCCGCGCTGATCGTCTTCCTGGGCGACAAGCTGGGCGTCGGCTCGCAGCTGTCCACGGGTGTCGTGGTGGTGCTCGGCATCCGCATCTTCTCCAACGCCGCGGCGATCCGACGGCATGTCTTCCGGGCGTGAGCGGCATGGGTGAACACGAGGAGCGGCCGGAGCACCGGCTGCGCAGAGAACTTCCCGCGGAGGTGTCCCCGGCGGAGCCGGTGGCCGGACCCGCCGCCGAGCCGAAGCCGGAGACCGGACTGACCGGCCGGCAGCGGCTGGTCCAGGGGTTGTGGCCGCCACGGGTCAGCCGGGCCCAACTGATCGTCGCGGTGCTGCTGTTCGGGCTCGGTTTCGGGCTCGCCGTGCAGGTGGCGTCGAACAGCGACAGCGACAGCGCGCTGCGTGGGGCCCGACAGGAAGATCTTGTCCGCATCCTCGATGAACTGGATGCCCGTACGCAGCGTCTTGAGGACGAGAAGACAGGACTCGAAAAGCAGCGGCAGGAGTTGCAGAGCAGCTCCGACCAGGCCGCGGAGGCCCGTCGGCAGACGGCCGAGAAGGAGAAGCAACTCGGCATTCTGGCGGGAACCGTGGCGGCGCAGGGGCCTGGCATCACGATGACGGTCGACGACCCGAAGGGGACGGTACAGGCGGACATGCTGCTCGACGCGATACAGGAGCTGCGCGCGGCCGGCGCGGAGGCGATCCAGGTCAACGGGGTCCGGGTGATCGCGGGCACCTACCTCACGGACTCCGGCAAGAGTGTCAGCGTCGACGGGAACAAGATCACCCAGCCCTTCGTTTTCAAGGTGATCGGCAAACCGCAGGACCTCGAACCGGCTCTCAACATCCCCGGAGGCGTGGTGCAGACCCTGGAGAAGGAACAGGCGACGGTCAGCGTCGAGCGGTCGGCCGGGATCGTGGTGGACGCCTTGCGACCGGCGAAGCAGCCTGACTACGCTCGGTCGTCCTCACAGTGAACCGGTGGTGCATGGGGGACGTACGGCGAGGGCATGAGGATGCGGGGGGTCGACGCACCGGGGAGCCGGTGCGTGGTGGAAACTGTTTGGTGGATACGGACGTTGTGAGGTTGTCCGGGTCGGCCGGTTCATTCAGTCAGGGTTCGTCCTGCCCCACGGGCGGGTCTGTTTCGGTCAAGGGGAATCGCCCGTGAAGTTGTTTGCGAAGTTGTTCGGCAAGAGCGCGCGAGAGGGCAGCGAAAACGCGACCGCCCGCCATCGCGCACAGCCCGACGCAGAGGGCCAGCGTCCTCTGTTCCGGGACCAGGTGGCTGGTCCGGGGGGTGACATTTCGGGAGGTCAGGGCGCGCCGTCAGTTGACCCGTCCCAGTCCGGCGGCATAGGTTTCGGGCAACCGTCAACCTCAGGTGCGGGTGGAGGGTTCTCCTCCGGCCCGTACGCGTCCAACGCCCCGGCGGGGCAGCCGCGGCAGGAGGATCCGTCCATGTCGGCCCTGGTTTGTACGAGGTGCGGTAACCGCAACGCGGAGAACGCGCGTTTCTGTTCCAACTGCGGTGCCCCGCTGCGCGCGGGTGCCGTTCCCGAGCGTGCGTCCGAGACGACGTCCACGATCTCGATCTCCGGCCTGGAGGCCTACGACGCCGAGGTCACCGGGCAGACCCAGGTGCCGGCGCTCTCACCCGAGGCGCAGGCGGCCGTCGACGCGCTGCCGCTCGGTTCCGCGCTGCTGGTGGTGCGCCGTGGCCCCAACTCCGGCAGCAGGTTCCTGCTGGACAGCGACCTGACCACGGCCGGCCGGCACCCGCAGAGCGACATCTTCCTGGACGACGTGACGGTCTCGCGCCGCCATGTGGAGTTCCGCCGTCACCAGGACGGCTCGTTCACGGTGGCCGACGTGGGCAGCCTCAACGGCACGTACGTCAACCGGGAGCGGATCGACCAGGTCGCTCTGGCCAACGGCGACGAGGTCCAGATCGGCAAGTACCGGCTGGTCTTCTACGCGAGCCGGCAGGGCATCTGACCCGCCGGACCTCCGCTGGGGGACCCCAGGGAAGAAGGTCCATGCTGCACACACCGAGCGGCGGTGCCGGACAGGGCGCCGCCGCCACGGAAACCGGGCTGATGAGCATCGGCACGGTGCTGAACGTGCTGCGCGACGAGTTCCCCGAAGTCACCATCTCCAAGATCCGCTTCCTGGAGTCGGAGGGGCTCATCGAGCCGCGCCGGACTCCTTCCGGGTACCGCAAGTTCAGTGCCGGGGACGTAGAGCGTCTGGGACACGTCCTGCGGATGCAGCGGGACCACTATCTGCCGCTCAAGGTCATCCGGGAGCACCTGGACGCCATGGAGCGCGGGGAGGCCGTGCACCTTCCCGTGCTGGGGCGGCAGCGTGACGGCGAGGCGGTGCCGACGGTGCCTGAGGCGCCCACGGTGGCGCGGATCGGGCGCGAGGCGTTGCTCGCGGCCGCCGGGATCGACGAGGACTGCCTCGCGGAGTGGGAGTCGTACGGGCTGATCGCTCCTCTGGAGGACGGTGTCTACGACGTGGAGACGGTCACGGTGGCCTCGCTCGTGGCCGAGCTGGGGCGGTTCGGGATCGAACCGCGCCACCTGCGGGTGATGAAGGCGGCCGCCGACCGTGAGGCGGGTCTGGTGGACCAGGTGGTGGCCCCGCTCAGGCGCCACCGCAATCCGCAGACCAGGGTCCATGCCGAGGCCCGGACGAAGGAGCTGGCGGCGTTGACGGTGAAGCTGCACGCCGCGCTGGTGCAGATCGCACTCGGGGTGCGGCTGCCGTGACCGAAGTGACAGGACCCGGGCGGAGGCCGGATCGGGCGCGCGTTCCCGGCCCGACTACCCAAACATCCCGGGCACGGCCTAGGGTTGCTGTGTGAACGAGCTCGATGTCGTAGGTGTCCGGGTGGAAATGCCCTCCAACCAACCGATCGTGCTCCTGCGCGAAGTGGGAGGCGACCGTTACCTCCCCATCTGGATCGGGCCGGGGGAAGCGACGGCGATCGCCTTCGCCCAGCAGGGCATGGCCCCCGCGCGACCGCTGACCCACGACCTTTTCAAGGACGTGCTGGAGGCCGTCGGCCAGGAGCTCACCGAAGTACGCATCACCGACCTGCGTGAGGGCGTCTTCTACGCGGAGCTGGTCTTCGCCAGCGGCGTCGAGGTGAGCGCCCGTCCGTCCGACGCCATAGCGCTGGCGCTGCGCACCGGGACGCCGATCTTCGGCAGTGACACGGTGCTGGACGACGCGGGGATCGCGATCCCGGACGAGCAGGAGGACGAGGTGGAGAAGTTCCGCGAGTTCCTCGACCAGATCTCCCCCGAGGACTTCGGCACCAGCAGTCAGTGAGAACAGGTCGGCCCGTCATCTGCCGGAAAGCATCTGCCGGAAGGCCGGTGGCGGGCCGGTTCACGGGCCGGCACGGCCGAACTCGTGGGCAATTGCCAGCGGCCACTGAGAGCGTCCTGCGGCCTTGCGCCAGGGCATTCGGCTAGCCTTTCCCCGCGGTGGGGCACGGGAAACCACTCCTAGGGTGATTATCACTCGGCGTGCCGAGTGTGGCGATCGTTGACGCACCCCTGGTGACTGCCTACCGTCGAGAAGGCAGGTCAAGGACGGAGGTCGGCGTGAGAAGCAGCGGCGACGGTACGGCTGGGGGTGCCCCCGGACACGGTTTCGGGGAGAGCGGTCCATACCCGCTTCACAGCAGCGCAGCAGCCCCGCAGCGGCCGACGGCAGTGCCGAGCGGCGGAGGGGCGGCGTCCATGGCCACCGAGGAGATCGGCTACCGCGGGCCCACGGCCTGCGCGGCGGCCGGCATCACCTATCGGCAACTCGACTACTGGGCCCGCACCGGCCTGGTCGAGCCCAGTGTCCGGCCCGCCTACGGGTCGGGTACGCAGCGGCTGTACAGCTTCCGGGACGTCGTCGTCCTGAAGATCGTCAAGCGCTTCCTGGACACGGGTGTCTCCCTCCAGAACATCCGCAGCGCGGTCCAGCACCTCAGGGAACGCGGTTTCCGCGACCTGGAGCGCATGACCCTCATGAGCGACGGTGCCACGGTCTACGAGTGCACCTCGTCGGACGAGGTGCACGCCCTGCTCCAGGGCGGTCAGGGCATCTTCGGGATCGCGGTCGGCGTGGTCTGGCGGGACGTGGAAAGCGCGCTCTCCCAGCTGCACGGTGAGCGCGTCGACACCGGCGAGACCCTCGTCGGGCACAATCCCGCCGACGAACTCGCCAGGCGGCGCAACAAGGCGGTCTGACCTCCCGGCGCGTTGTCAGTGCCGTGGTGCAGCATCGACGGTGTGAGAAACGCGCCCACGATCCTGCATCTCGACATGGATGCCTTCTACGCCTCGGTGGAGCAGGCGTCCAAGCCGAGTCTGCGCGGGAAGGCCGTGGTCGTGGGCGGGCTCGGACCACGGGGTGTGGTGGCCACCGCGTCGTACGAGGCGCGGGTGTTCGGGGTGCACTCCGCGATGCCGATGGCGCAGGCGCGCAGGCTGGCGCCGAACGCCGCGTACCTGGTGCCGCGGTTCACGCTGTACCGGTCGGTCAGCGAGCAGGTCATGGCCCTGCTGCACGAGCTGTCGCCGTTGGTGGAGCCGCTCAGCCTGGACGAGGCGTTCGTGGACCTGGAGGCCGGTGGGACGGCCTGGGACGCGGCGTCGGCACAGTTGGCCGGGGAGCGGCTGCGCGCGGACATACGGGCCGCCACAGGGCTTTGCGGGTCCGTCGGGCTCGCCGCGTCCAAGATGCTCGCGAAGATCGCCTCCGAGCAGGCGAAGCCGGACGGGCTGGTGCTGATCGAGCCGGGCACGGAACGGGCGCTGCTCGGGCCGATGCCGGTGCGCACCCTGCCGGGGGTCGGGCCGGCCACGGGGGACCATCTGCGGCGGGCCGGGATCACCACGGTCGACGAGATCGCCGAGGCCGGTGAGGACGAACTGGTGCGGCTGCTCGGCAAGGCCCATGGGCACGCGCTGTACGCGATGGCGCTCGCCCACGACGAGCGGCCCGTGGTGGCCGAGCGTGAGGCCAAGTCGGTGTCGGTCGAGGACACCTACGACGTGGACATCCACGACCGGGTGAGAGTGGGGACGGAGGTGCGGCGGCTGGCGGACCGGTGCGTGCGGCGGCTGCGGGAAGCCGGGCTGTCCGGGCGGACGATCGTGCTGAAGGTGCGGCGGTACGACTTCTCGACGCTGACCCGGTCGGAGACGCTCAGGGGACCGACCGACGACCCGGCGGTCGTCCGGGAGGCGGCCGCGCGGCTGCTGGACTCGGTGGACACGACCGGGGGTGTGCGGCTGCTGGGGGTGGGCGTGACAGGGCTGGCCGACTACACCCAGGAAGACCTGTTCGCGCAGGCGGCGGGCGACGCGGCCGAGACGGTCCCGGTCGAGGACGACGTCGCGGCGCCGACGGCTTCGCAGGATTCGGTCACCGAGCGGCGGTGGCCCGCGGGCCACGACGTGCGGCATGCGGAGTACGGACACGGATGGGTGCAGGGGAGTGGGCTCGGGAGGGTGACGGTGCGGTTCGAGACGCCGGGGGCGGTGACGGCGGGGCGGGTGCGGACCTTCCGGGTCGACGACCTCGAGCTGGAGCCGGCGGATCCGCTGCCGCTGGTGGAGAAAGGACGGGGAGTGCGGGTGGACAGGGCCGGCGGAGGACAGGGGTGAGGGCTGGGCGGGTGAGGGCGGGGCGTGGTCGCCGGTCGGCTCCACCGGGTCGGGCGCTATGCCCCGGCGTCCTCCGTGCCCGCCAGCTTGCCGAAGTCGTGGTCCGGGTGAGGGCGCGGCGGGACAGGGGTGTCCAGGCCGTAGTGGTGGTAGAGCTGGAGCTCCTGCTCGGGCGACAGATGGCGGCCGACGCCGAAGTCCGGGGCGTCCCTGATCAACGCCCGTTCGAAGGGGACGCGCAGGGTGCCCTCGACCAGTTCGCTGGGCTCCAGGGGCACGAACGCGTCCCGGGAGAACAGGCCGGTGCGTATGGCCGCCCACTCCGGCACGCCCGTCGCGTCGTCGAGGTACACCTCGTCGATCGTGCCGATCTTCGTGCCGTTGCGGTCGAACGCCTTGCGGCCGATCAGGTTGCGCGGATCGATGTCGGTCTGCACGGGCCCTCCACTTGGTCGCAACTCATCCGTAAGCACTACAAAAGAGCACATTCAACGAGGCGGCCACTCGAAGACCCGTGCGCTGCCCCCGCTGGTAGGCTGGCAAGCGGCTGCTGACCCCGTGCGGGAGAGTCCTTCGGGTAAACCGGAGGCGCCGAAGGAGCAAATCCTCCCCGGAATCTCTCAGGCCCACGTACCGCACGGACGAGGTCACTCTGGAAAGCAGGGCGGATGTCGACGGTGTCCGCTCTCACCGACGGTGCAAGCCGGAGCCCTCGGGCGTCCGGCGAAGCTCTCAGGTTGAGATGACAGAGGGGGAGGCCGTCGGGGTACCCGTGCCGGGGTGCCCCTCGAAGGTCGCGTCAGACCAGGAGGCCTCCGCAATGACCGCCCACCGCCCCTCGCTCTCCGAGCTCGAACAGGGAATTCCCTTCGAGCAGCGTCACATCGGGCCCGACCAGGAGGCGCGGGCCAAGATGCTCGCGCAGGTCGGCTACGGCTCGCTGGACGAGCTGACGGCCGCCGCCGTGCCGGACGTGATCAAGAACGCCGACAGCCTGGAGCTGCCCGGCGCCCGCACCGAGGCCGAGGTGCTGGCCGAGCTGCGCTCGCTCGCCGACCGCAACCAGGTGCTCGGCTCGATGATCGGCCTGGGCTACTACGGCACCTTCACCCCGCCCGTCATCCTGCGCAACGTGATGGAGAACCCCGCCTGGTACACGGCCTACACGCCGTACCAGCCGGAGATCTCGCAGGGCCGGCTGGAAGCGCTGCTGAACTTCCAGACCGCGGTCGCCGACCTCACCGGACTGCCCACCTCCGGCGCCTCGCTGCTCGACGAGGGCACGGCCGCCGCCGAGGCCGTGGCCCTGTCGCTGCGCATGGGCAAGAACAAGAAGGGCGTCTACGTCGTCGACGCGGACGCGCTGCCGCAGACCATCGCCGTGATCCGGACCCGGGCCGAGCCGACGGGCCTGGAGGTCGTGGTCGCCGACCTCGCCGACGGCATCCCGGCGGACCTCGCCGCGCGTGAGATCAACGGCGTGCTCATCCAGTACCCCGGCGCCTCCGGAGCCGTACGCGACATCAAGCCCGTCATCGAGCAGGCGCACGAGCTCGGCGCGCTCGTCACCGTCGCCGCCGACCTGCTCGCGCTGACCCTGCTGGCCTCGCCGGGCGAGCTGGGCGCCGACATCGCCGTCGGCACCACCCAGCGCTTCGGCGTACCGATGGGCTTCGGCGGACCGCACGCCGGCTACATGGCGGTCCGCGAGAAGTTCGCGCGCAGCCTGCCCGGACGGCTCGTGGGCGTGTCCGTGGACGCCGACGGGAACAAGGCCTACCGGCTCGCGCTGCAGACCCGTGAGCAGCACATCCGCCGGGAGAAGGCCACCAGCAACATCTGCACCGCCCAGGTGCTGCTCGCCGTGATGGCCGGCATGTACGCCGTCTACCACGGCCCCGAGGGGCTCAGGGCCATCGCCCGGCGCACCCACCGGTACGCCACCGTCCTCGCGGCCGGGCTCACGGCAGGCGGTGTCGAGATCGTGCACGGCGCCTACTTCGACACCCTCACCGCCCGGGTGCCCGGCAAGGCGGCCGAGATCGTCGCCGCTGCCCGCGAGAACGGTGTCAACCTGCGGCTCGTCGACGCCGACCACGTCTCCATGGCCTGCGACGAGACCACCACGCGCGCCCAGCTGGCCGCCGTCTGGACCGCTTTCGGAGTCGAGGGCGACGTCGAGGCGCTCGACGCGACCGCCGAGGACACGCTGCCCGCGGCGCTGCTGCGCACCGAGGGCTACCTGACCCACCCCGTCTTCCACGACCACCGTTCCGAGACCGCGATGCTCCGCTACCTGCGCAGGCTCGCCGACCGGGACTACGCGCTGGACCGGGGCATGATCCCGCTGGGCTCCTGCACCATGAAGCTCAACGCGACCACCGAGATGGAGCCGGTCACCTGGCCCGAGTTCGGCCAGCTGCACCCCTTCGCCCCCGCCGAGCAGGCTCAGGGCTATCTGACGCTCATCCGGGAACTGGAGGAGCGGCTCGCCGAGGTCACCGGGTACGACAAGGTGTCCCTGCAGCCCAACGCCGGGTCGCAGGGCGAGCTCGCCGGACTGCTCGCCGTCCGCGCCTACCACCGGGCCAACGGCGACGCGCAGCGGACCGTCTGCCTGATCCCGTCCTCCGCGCACGGCACCAACGCCGCCAGCGCCGTGATGGCCGGGATGAAGGTCGTCGTCGTGAAGACCGCCGGGGACGGCGAGATCGACGTCGAGGACCTGCGGGCGAAGATCGAGCAGCACCGGGACGAGCTCGCGGTGCTGATGATCACCTACCCGTCCACCCACGGTGTGTTCGAGGAGCACGTCGCCGACATCTGCGGACAGGTCCACGAGGCCGGCGGCCAGGTCTACGTCGACGGCGCCAACCTGAACGCCCTGGTCGGCCTCGCCAAGCCGGGACACTTCGGCGGCGACGTGTCCCACCTGAATCTGCACAAGACCTTCTGCATCCCGCACGGCGGCGGCGGCCCGGGCGTCGGCCCGGTGGCGGTACGGGCCCACCTGGCGCCGTACCTGCCGAACCACCCGCTCCAGCCGGCCGCCGGGCCCGAAACCGGGGTCGGGCCGATCTCGGCCGCGCCCTGGGGTTCCGCGGGGATCCTGCCGATCTCGTGGGCGTACGTCCGGCTCATGGGCGGCGAGGGCCTGAAGCGGGCCACCCAGGTGGCCGTGCTCAGCGCCAACTACGTCGCCAAGCGCCTCGAGCCGCACTTCCCCGTGCTCTACACCGGCCCCGGCGGACTGGTCGCGCACGAGTGCATCATCGATCTGCGGCCGCTGACCAAGGCGACCGGGGTGAGCGTCGACGACGTCGCCAAGCGGCTGATCGACTACGGGTTCCACGCACCCACGATGTCGTTCCCCGTCGCGGGCACGCTGATGATCGAGCCGACCGAGTCCGAGGACCTCGGCGAGCTGGACCGGTTCTGCGACGCGATGATCGCCATCCGCGCGGAGATCGACAAGGTCGGGGCGGGACAGTGGCCCGCCGACGACAACCCGCTGCGGGGCGCTCCGCACACGGCCGCCGCGCTCGGCGGGGAGTGGGAGCACGCCTACTCCCGTGCGGAGGCGGTGTTCCCGGCCGGGGTGTCGGCCGCCGACAAGTACTGGCCGCCGGTGCGCCGCATCGACCAGGCCTTCGGCGACCGGAACCTGGTGTGTTCGTGCCCGCCGCTGGACGCGTACGAGGACTGAGCGGCCGTACCCACGGACACCGGCAGGAGGCCCCGCTTCGGCGGGGCCTTCCGCGTTCACGCCGGGTACGCGTGCGTCTGGCTCGCCTTCACCGTGGCCCAGACCGTGGCTCCCGGACGCAGGTCGAGTTCGGCCGCCGAGACCGTGGTGAGGTCGGCGGCGAGGGGCAGTCCGCCGGTCAGGCCGGCGCGGATCTGGTCGCCGTGCGTCTCCAGGCCGGTGACCTCGCAGCGCCAGAGGTTGCGGGCGCTGGTGCCCGTGGGGCGGTCCCGGAAGAGGGTCACCGCGCTCGGCGGGAAGGCGACGAAGACGTCACCGGACAGCTCCTCGGCGATGGTGATCGCGGGGCCGCTCGCGGTCTTCACCGTGTGGCCTTCGGCCCGGCCCCGGTAGAGGTTGAGGCCGACCAGGTGGGCGATGTAGTCGGTGCGCGGGTGACGGGCGATGTCGGCCGGGCTGCCCTGCTGGACGACCCTGCCGTCCTCGATCACGATCAGGCGGTCGGCCAGCACCATGGCGTCCAGCGGGTCGTGCGTCACCAGAACCGCGACGGCTTCGAACTCGGCGAGGTGCCGGCGGAGCTGGGAGCGTACGTCCAGCCGGGTGCGGGCGTCGAGGGCCGCGAGGGGTTCGTCCAGGAGGAGCAGCCGGGGGCGGGTGGCCAGCGCGCGGGCCAGGGCGACGCGCTGGGCCTGGCCGCCGGAGAGACGGCGGGGTTTGGCCCCGGCGTGGTCGGCGAGCCCCATCCGGTCCAGCCAGGCGGCTGCCAGCGCGCGGGACTCGGCCTTCGTCGCACCCTGGCAGCGCGGGCCGAAGGCGACGTTGTCCAGGGCCGTGAGGTGGGGGAAGAGGAGGTAGTCCTGGAAGACGACGCCCACCGGGCGGGATGCGGACGGCGTGCGGTCCAGCCGCTCGCCGTCCAGGTGGAGATGGCCGGCGGTGAGGTCGGTGAGACCGGCCAGGGCGCGCAGGGCGGTGGTCTTGCCCGCTCCGTTGGGGCCGAGGAGGGCGACGACCTCGCCGGGGGCGGCGGTGAGGGTGATGTCCAGGTGGAAGGCGGGGCGGGCGACGACGAGGTGCGCGTCGAGACCGGTGTCGGCCGCGGGCCGTGGCGGAGTGGTCATGGTGCTTTCATCCAACGGTCGCGCAGGCCCGCCAGTACCGCGATCGACACCGCCAGCAGGACCAGGCTGAGGGCGATCGCCGCGTCGGGGTCGTTCTGGAGGGCCAGGTAGACCGCCAGGGGCATGGTCTGGGTACGACCCGGGAAGTTGCCCGCGAAGGTGATCGTCGCTCCGAACTCGCCCAGCGCACGGGCCCAGGCGAGGACCGCGCCGGCCGCGATGCCGGGCGCGACGAGCGGGAGCGTGACCCGGCGGAACGCGGTGAAGCGGGAGGCGCCCAGGGTGGTCGCCGCCTCCTCGTAGCGTGGGTCGGCGGCGCGGAGCGTGCCCTCGACGCTGATCACCAGGAACGGCATGGCCACGAAGGACTCGGCGATGACCACCGCGGTCGTCGTGAACGGGAGCGTGATGCCGAACCAGGCGTCCAGCCACTGGCCGACGACGCCGTTGCGGCCGAGTGCCAGGAGGAGGGCCACACCGCCGACGACCGGGGGGAGGACCAGGGGGAGGGTGACCAGCGCTCGGACGAGACCCCGGCCGGGGAACCGGGTACGGGCCAGCAGCCAGGCCAGCGGCACGCCCAGGACCAGGCTCACCACCGTCGCCGCCGTCGCGCTGAACAGCGAGAGCTGGAGGGCCTGCCAGACGTCGGGGCTGGTCAGCAGGGAGGGGAGGCTGCTCCAGGGGGCGCGTAGGAGGAGCGCGACCAGGGGCAGGAGGAGGAACGCCAGAGCTACCGCTCCGGGGAGGAGGAGCGGTAGCGGTACGGCGGTGCGGACGCGTCGGCGCCGCGGGCGGCCGGTGCGGGGGCCGGCCGCGGCGCCGGACTCGTCGGCCCTCGTCACGGCTTGAGGAACCCGGCCTGGTTCAGGACCTGCTGACCCTCGGCGGACCGCACCAGTGCGATGAACGCCTTCGCCACCGACGGGTTCGGGGCGTTCTTCAGCAGAGCGATCGGATAGTCGTTGACCGCGCTCGCGGACTCGGGGAACTCCACGCCCCGCACCGTGCTGCCCGCGGCCTTCACGTCGGTCTTGTAGACGACGGCCGCGTCGGCCTCCTTGAGGACCACCTTGTTGAGGGCGGACTTGACGTCCTCCTCGTAGGAGACGGGGGTGAGCTTGAGCCTGCTCGCGTCCAGGGCCTTCTGGGCGGCCGCTCCGCAGGGCACCGTCCTGTCGCAGAGCACGACCTTGAGACCGGACCTAGTGAGGTCCTTGAGGGAGGAGATCTTGTCGGGGTTGCCCGGCAGGGTGGCGATCTCCAGCTGGTTGCGGACGAAGGTGGCCGGCGTGGTGGCGGTGTCCTTCTTGTCCGTCACGATCGCCATGGTCTTGGCGCTCGCGGCGGCGAAGACGTCGGCCGGCGCGCCGCTGGTGATCTGTGCGGCAAGGGCGTCGCTGCCGCCGAAGCTGAAGTCGACCGTGGTGCCCGGGTGGGCCTTCTCGAAGTCGGCCTTCAGTGTCGTGAAGCTCTCCTTGAGGGAGGCCGCCGCGAACACGGTGATCGAGCCCGACAGCTTGGGCGACGCCGACGACGAGGGGTCCGACTTGGTCGTGGTGGACGAGTCGCCGGAGGACGAGCAGGCGCTCAGGGCCAGCAGGGCCGCGATCGAGACACCGGCCACCTGAAAGCGCCGCCGGGTCCGTCGCGCGGAACGGTTCGTCACGAGTGAACTCCTCTGAGTCTTGTGAGAAAACTGTCGCGCCCTGCTGCGACCGGCGGAGGCCGCGTGATGATGATACTGCCGCATGTGCCAGGTGTAAGTCTCCTGTCGCATCGCATGAGCTGCATACATCGGCCATCGTCCTGGCATGTGCGTTTGTACGGTGCTGTGCCGCGGGTGCCGTCATCCGGAAGGTGGCCGCAGGTTGGACGACGTCCTCAGCGACGCCGGTGGTACGGCGTCCGGCGTCCGCCCGGACCGCGCGGGTGACCGGTCAGGCGCGGTCGATGTGCACGTTCGTCGACTTCACCCGTGCGGTGGCCTCCATGCCGACCTCCAGGCCGAGTTCCTCCACGGCCTCGCGGGTCAGCAGGGAGACCAGCCGGTGCGGGCCGGCCTGGATCTCGACCTGGGCGGCGACGTCGCCGAGCTTGATCGCGGTGACGATCCCGGGGAACGCGTTGCGGACCGAGGTGTGGGAGGCGTCCTCCTCGCCCGCGCCCGACTTGGCCAGCTCCACGGAGAACGCCGCGAGGTCCGTGCCGTCGATGAGCCGCCGGCCGCCCTCGTCGCGATGGGTGGCCATCCGGCCCGCGTCGGCCCAGCGGCGGGCGGTGTCCGGGCTGACGCCGAGCAGCCGTGCCGCCTGGCCGATCGTGTACGAAGGCATGCGCTCACCATAGGGCCGGGTGACGGGGGGTGCGGACGAGGGGCGGCGGTCAGCCGAGCCCCGACGCCTCCAGGACCGCGCGGGCGTTCGTGTCGTCGATCTCGTGGCCGAGCCGGGCCAGCACCTCGGTGCCCCGGCGCAGGGTGCCGCGCTCCAGGGAGCGGCGGACGCCGGTGTCCAGCTCGTGCCAGAGCAGGGGGTTGGCGTACAGGACAGCCGGGTCGAGCTCCAGCCGGTTGCCCAGGGTGTCGCGCAGGACCAGATGCGCCGCGACGTCGCCGTACTGCCCGACGGAGACGAGGGAGTCGGTGCGGACCGTACGGCGGCGTAGCGGGCCGCGTACCGCGAGCCAGCCGGGCCCCGCGGTGACGCGGGCCGGCAGCAGCATGCTGAGGATGGCGGCCGAGAGGGTCACCCAGAGCAGCGCACGGACCGGGGTGAGGCTGCCGGCGTCCCAGTCCACCCCGAGGGTGAGGCCGCCGAAGCCGAGGGCACAGCAGGCGGCCAGACGTGCGCTGCCGCGCCAGGTGCGGTCGCCGGTCGCCCGGCCGACGGGTCCTCTGTCCTCCATGAGGCCGACGGTAGGGGCCGGTGGGCGCGGGGGAGCGACCCATAACGGGGTTCTTATGCGGACTGACCGGTTATTGACGGGATTCTTACGGCGGGGGTCGAGGGGAGCCGGGGTTCCGGGAGGACGAGGGTCAGCCCGTGTGGACGCGCGGGCGTCGGGCGCGGTCCGGCTCGGCCTCGCGCAGCACCTCCCGGGTGACCGGGGCGACCTCGCCCTGGCCGAAGAGGAAGAAGCGCAGGAAGTTCGCGAACGGACCGCCCTCGGTCCACTCGAAGTAGATGTGCGGGATGACGCCGGTCTCGTCGCGGACGTGCAGCAGCAGGGCGGCCAGGGCGTTGGGGATGGAGGCCGACTCCAGGGTCAGCACGCGGTAGCGGCCGTGCAGGACCTCGCCGCGGACGGTGAGGCCCGCCTCGAACTCGGAGGGGTCGGTGACGGTGACCTCGACGAAGACGAAGTCCTCCTGCTCGGGCATGTCGTTGTCGGCCCGGATCTGGTCGATCTTGTCGCGGTACTCGGCCTTGTCACGGGCGTCCGGCTCGTTGGCGATGAACCGGATCCTGCGGCTGGCCATGTCCCTGATGAACCGCTCCGCCATGTCGTCGAGGGTCACACTCGTCACGCGCAGCTCGAAGGCGCGGGCCAGCCGCGACAGCAGCGACACCAGGATGATGCCGACGATGAAGCAGGCACCGATCTTCACACCGTCCGGGCGCTCGATGACGTTCACGACGGTCGTGTACAGGAACACCGCCGAGATCACCGCGAAGGCGACGGACCACTTGTGCTGTCCTGCCTTGCGGGCGGCGATGGTCACCGCGATGGCCGCGGAGCTGATCAGGACCAGCACGCCGGTGGCGTAGGCGCCGCCCTGCGCGTCCACGCTGGCGTCGAAGATCCAGGTGACCAGGAAGGCGATCAGGGTGAAGACGATGACCATCGGACGCACCGCGCGGGCCCAGTGCGGGGCCATGCCGTAGCGGGGCAGGTAGCGGGGCATCAGGTTGAGCAGCCCGGCCATGGCGGAGGCGCCGGCGAACCACAGGATGCAGATCGTGGAGATGTCGTAGACCGTGCCGAAGGCGCCGCCCAGGTACTGGTGCGCGAGGTAGGCGAGGGCACGGCCGTTGGCGGCGCCGCCCGGCTTGAACTCGTTCTCCGGGATCAGCAGCGTGGTGATGAAGCTGGTCGCGATCAGGAAGACGCTCATGATCAGGGCGGCCGTGGTGAGCAGCTTCTTGGCGTCCCGGATCCGGCCGGTGGGCTGCTGCTCGGTGTCGCCCGGGTCGCCCTTGACGTGCGGCATGACGGCGACACCGGTCTCGAACCCGGACAGGCCGAGGGCGAGCTTCGGGAAGACGATCAGGGCGACGCCGACCATGACGAAGACGTTGCCGTGTTCCGCGGTGAGGGCGCTGGTCCAGTCGGTGACGACGTGCTCGGCGGTGACGACGTGCCAGAAGCCGACGATCACCACGACGACGTTGAGGGCGAGGTAGACCCCCACCAGGGCGACCGCGACGCCGATCGCCTCCAGGAAGCCCTTGAGGAAGACCGCGCCGAGCAGTGCCACCAGGAACAGCGTGATGATCATCTGCTTGCCCTGCAGGGCGTCGCTCAGATGGGGGTTCTCCACCAGGTGGGTGGAGGCGTCGGCGGCCGAGAGCGTGATGGTGATCAGGAAGTCGGTGGCGGCGAAGCCGAGCAGGGTCAGCACGAACAGCTTGCCCTGCCAGAAGGAGAGCAGGCGCTCCAGCATGGCGATGGAACCCTCGCCGTGCGGACTCTCCTCGGCGACGCGGCGGTAGACCGGCAGGGCGCCGGCCAGGGTGACGATCACGAGCACGATGGTCGCGATCGGCGAGAGCAGGCCGGCCGCGAGGGCGGCGATGCCCGGCTGGTAGCCGAGGGTCGAGAAGTAGTCCACACCGGTCAGGCACATCACCCGCCACCAGCGCTGGCCCTGGTGCGGGGGTTCGGGCTGCGCGTGGGGGCCCGTGTGGCCGCCGTCCTTGCCCATGTCGGACAGCCCCTCCAGCATCCAGGCGCGCAGGCGACTGGTAGGGGGGTGCTCGGTCGTGGCCATCGGGCGGGCTCCTGGTGTCCGGCGCGGTGTGGTGCGGGGGTGGTTCGGTTTCCGGCCATCACGCGGACGGCGGCACCAGCGTATGCAGAGAGTGACGCGTGGGCCCACGGATCAGCGGTGCCTGAGGCGTCAAGCTTGCGTTAAGAATGGCCTGGCGGGCGCGGGTGGGCAGCTGGAAAAGAGGGGCCGGAGACGGCGAGGGCGCGTTCGCCTGTACGGGGGGCGGCGGCCGGGCGGGCGGGACCGGACACCGAGCGTTATCCGTACGACTACGACAACTGCTTCGCACTCAGCGGGAGGTGCCAGCTGTTGCGACGGTGTGCGGACGCCAACGTGCTCTCCAGAGGGGAGGGCGGGACGGCCAGGACGGGGCACCGCGCGTGGTGGAGGCAGTAGGCGGCCACCCGGCCCGAGAAGGCCCGGCGCCAGCCGCGCCTGCCGGTACCGACGACCAGGACGTCCTCGTCCCGGTCGGCCAGCTCCACCAGGGCCCGCCCCGGGGCGCCGCGCACGACGAGGGCGTGCAGCGGTGCGCCGGTTCCGGCGTCGCCGAGGACGTCCGACAGCACTGCGCACAACCGGTGCCGGGCCAGCCGTTCCCACTCGTCGACCAGCAGGGTCGAGGCGGCGGACCGCCGCGCCGCCAGTTCACCGCCCGGCGGCTCCCAGGCCAGTACCGGCCACAGCTCCGCGCCACGCCGTCGGGCCTCCGCCGCCGCCCGGCACAGGGCCGTGACGCTGCCCAGCGAACCGCTCACTCCGACCACGACCCGACCGGGCCCGTGGGCGTGGTCACGGGACTTGGACCCCACCGTTCCTCCACAGCTGTCCCGGGCTTCTCCCAGAGGAAGTTCGGGTACCCCGGCCCGGGGGCCGTCACACTCCCCGTCAGATCCCCGTGGCGCGGGCCGCGTTCGGCATGTTCGGCGCGGAACATCGGAGGGCTTCAGGACATCTCGTAAAGTTCGCCAATCTTGCCGAAACTTTCGGCACCCGGATGCGACGGACCCTGGTCGGCCGCGCAGCCGGTCCCCGCAGGTGCGCGGGCTCGGCCGGGAGCGGACTTCCTGCTCCCGGCCGAACGGTCCCCGTCCCTGCCGTCGGCGGCACACCGGCCGTCGGCCCGCCGCGCCGTTCGGGCGGGGCGGGGGAGCGGTGGCGCGGTCCGTGCTTCTCGGGGACGAGACGTCCGACGGTTCCGTCCGGTCGGCCGAACCGGTCGGGTGGATCCGTCCGCGGAGGACCGGACCGCCTTCAGCTGGTCCGCGTGCGTGCCCATCAGCTGTTGCGCGACACCTTGACGCTCCTGATCCGCCTTTCTAGAGTCGCCGTTCGGAACGTTCGAGGAAAATGTCGAATGTTTCGGAGATGCAGGGCGGGCACGGCCCCCGAAAGTTTCGAAGTTCCAGAGAACCATCGAACCAGGACGGCGTCGGTCGTCCCGTACCCCGAGGAGCGCATCATGGGCGACCCGGCACTGTCCCGTCGCGGTTTCCTGGCGGCCACCGCGGCCGCCGGCCTGGGCATGACCGCCCTGAGCGGCTGCGGTTCGGGCGACGGCGGCTCGTCGTCGTCGGGGAAGGTCACGGTCGAGTGGTGGAACATCTCCACCACCCAGCCGACCAAGAACGTCTGGGCGGGCCTGGCCAGGAAGTTCGAGGCCCAGAACCCGCACGTGAAGCTGAAGATCGTGCAGTTGGAGAACGACGCCTACAAATCCAAGATGACGGCGCTCATAGCCTCCGGCAAACTCCCGGACATCTTCCACACCTGGGGCGGCGGGGTCCTCAAGCAGCAGGTCGACGCCGGCCTCGTCGAGGACCTCACCGACGGCACCAAGCCCTGGGCGGAGGGCATGCTGTCGGTCGCCAAGCAGCCGTACCTCATCGACCAGAAGCTGTACGGCATTCCGTTCGACATCGGCATGATCGGCTTCTGGTACAACAAGGCGCACTTCAAGAAGGCGGGGATCAGCGAACCTCCCACCACCTGGAGCGGATTCCTCGACGCCGTGCGGAAGCTGAAGGCCGTCGGCATCACTCCGCTCGCCCTCGCGGGCAAGGAGAGCTGGACGGGTATGTACTACTGGGCGTACCTGGCGATGCGCACAGCGGGTCTCGACGCACTCCAGAAGGCGGACGAGGCCAAGGACTTCACCGGCACCGGGTTCGTCCAGGCCGGACAGCACCTGAAGGAACTCGTCGATCTCCAGCCGTTCCAGAAGGGCTTCCTCGGCGCCGCCTACTCCGCGCCCACCGGCCAGGCGGCCGCCGTCGGCAACGGCAAGGCGGCCATGGAGCTGATGGGCCAGTGGGCCCCCGTGGTGGAGGCGGACGCGGGCAAGGGCCTCGGTTCGGACCTCGGCTTCTTCCCCTTCCCCGCCGTCGACGGCGGCAAGGGTGCCATCACCGAGGTCTTCGGCGGTGGCGGCGGACATGCCCTGCGCAAGGGCGCCCCGAAGGAAGCCGTCGACTTCCTGAAGTTCTTCGCCTCCGAGACCACCGACCTGGTGCTCGTCGAGAAGACCAACACGCTCCCGGTGGTCCCCGGCGCGGAGAAGGCGCTGAAGGACCCGAACACCAAGGCCGTGCAGGCGCAGTTGAAGGGTGCCACCGGATTCCAGCTCTACCTCGACCAGGCGTACGCGCCCGCCGTCGGCCAGCAGATCAACGACAGCGTGGCCGGGCTGATCGCCGGCTCCAAGTCGCCGGAACAGGTGACGCAGGAGATCACCAAGACCGCGAAGGAAGAGCAGTAGGCCGCCCGATGACCTCGACCTACCTGCCCGGCACCCGGTCGGGACCGGACTCCGTGTCCCAGCCGCGTCCGGCCCCCGACCGGGCGCGGTCCCGGCGCCGGCTGCTGCACTGGCTCACCGCGATGGGCTTCCAGCTGCCCGCCCTCGCGCTGTTCGGCGTCCTCGTCCTGCTGCCGATCCTGTTCGCGCTCTACGCCTCGTTCTTCCGCTGGGGCGGCTTCGGCATGCCCTCCGACTACACCGGCACCGACAACTTCACCCACCTCTTCCAGGACGACGTCTTCCTTGGCGACCTCTGGCGCTGCCTGGTCCTGGTCGTGTTCTCGCTGGCCCTGCAACTGCCGTTCGCACTGGCCATGGCGGTCCTGCTCAACCAGCGGATCCGCGGCCGGGCCGTCTACCGGATGCTGTTCTTCGCGCCGTACGTGCTCTCCGAGGCGATCACCGGCGTGCTGTTCGGCATGATCTTCGCCCCCGGCGACGGCCTCGCCGACCACCTGCTGAGCGACATCGGCCTCGGCGCGCTCGGCGGTAAGTGGTTCTCCGACCCCTCCACCGTCATGGCCACCCTGTTCCTGGTCATGACCTGGAAGTACTTCGGCTTCCACATGATGCTCTACCTGGCCGGGCTCCAGTCCATCCCGGCCGAGCTGACGGAGGCCGCGACCGTCGACGGCGCCTCGCCCTGGCAGCGTTTCCGGCACGTCACCCTGCCGCTGCTCGCGCCCACCCTGCGGATCAGCGTCTTCCTGTCGGTGATCGGCGCCATCCAGCTCTTCGACCTGGTGTGGGTGGTCACCGCGGGCGGCCCCGACCATCACTCGGAGACCATGGCCGTGACCATGTTCCAGTACGGCTTCAAGCGCTACCAGGTCGGCTACGCCAGCGCGATCAGCGTCGCCATGTTCGCCGTCAGCCTCGTCTTCGGCCTCGCCTACCAGCGATTCGTGCTCCGCCGCGACCTGGCGGGCGCCACCACGAACATGCGGGGGGACGGCGCATGAGCGACAGCCGCAAGACCGTACGGACACTTCCGCTGCACCTGGTCCTCGTCGTGGTCGGCGCCCTGATGGTCGTACCCCTGCTGTACGCCCTGCTGTCCGGGTTCAAGACGACGAGTGAGCTGTCCCGCAACCCGGTAGGGCTGCCCGAGTCCTGGGTCACCTCCAACTACACCGGCATCCTCGGCTCCGGCGCGTTCTGGCGGCTGGTCGGCAACAGCACGCTGATCGCGGTCGGCACCACCGTGCTCGTGGTCGCGGTGTCGGCGCTGGCCGCCTTCTCCTTCGCGCGGTTCGCCTTCCGCGGGCGGGAGGTCCTGTTCACCGTGTTCACGATGGGCCTGATGTTCCCCTTCGCGGTGGCCGCCCTGCCCCTCTTCCTGCTGCTGCGCTCGATGCACCTGCTGGACAACCCGCTGGGCGTGATCCTGCCGCAGGCCGCGTTCGGGCTGCCGATGACCATCATCATCCTGCGCGGCTTCTTCCGGGAGATCCCCGGGGAGCTGGAGGAGGCGGCCACCCTCGACGGCTGCGGGCCGTTCGGCTTCTTCTGGCGGATCCTGCTGCCCATGGCCCGGCCGGCGCTCGGCACGGTCTCCGTGCTCGCGGTCGTCACCAGCTGGAACAACTTCTTCCTGCCGCTGCTGGTCTTCACCGACTCCACCTGGTGGACCGTCCCCATCGGCGTGCAGCAGTTCCAGGGCCAGTACTCCGCCGACACCGCCCGCGTCTTCGCCTATCTGGTCCTCGCCATGGTGCCCGCCCTGGCCTTCTACTCGGTCGCCGAACGCCAGCTGGTCGGCGGCCTCACCGCCGGCGCCACCAAGGGCTGAACACCCCTTCCACCCACAGGAGTCGTACGATGTCACGCACACGTCTCAGACTCGCCGGTGCCCTCGCCGCCGTGCTCGTGGCGGCCGGGATCGCCACCGGACCCGCCGCCCAGGCCCACGACCGGCAGCCCACCCTCGCCGAGCTGGCCCATCGGCACGGCCGTTACTTCGGCAGCGCCACCGACAACCCCGAACTCACCGACACCGCCTACACCAGGCTGCTCGGCTCCGAGTTCGACATGATCACACCCGGCAACGGCATGAAGTGGTATGCCACGGAGCCCCAGCAGGGCGTCTTCGACTGGACCGCCGGTGACCAGATCGTCGACCTCGCCCGCGAGCACCACCAGCGGGTCCGCGCCCACACCCTGGTCTGGCACAGCCAGCTGCCCGACTGGCTCACCTCCCGCACCTGGACGGCTCCCGAACTGCGGGCGGTGCTGAAGAAGCACATCCAGACCGAGGTACGGCACTACCGCGGCAAGGTCTACTCCTGGGACGTCGTCAACGAGGCGTTCAACGAGGACGGCAGCTACCGCGAGACCATCTGGTACAAGACCCTCGGGCCCGGGTACATCGCCGACGCGCTGCGCTGGGCCCACCAGGCCGACCCGCACGCCAAGCTGTACCTCAACGACTACAACATCGAGGCCACCGGCCCGAAGAGCGACGCCTACTACACGCTCGCCCGCGAACTGAAGGCCGCGCACGTGCCGTTGGACGGCATCGGCTTCCAGGCCCACCTCGCCCTCCAGTACGGCTATCCCGGCACGCTGGAGGAGAACCTCCGCCGCTTCTCCCGCCTCGGCCTGGACACCGCGCTCACCGAGGTGGACGTCCGGATGCAACTGCCCGCGACCGACGAGAAGCTGGCCGAGCAGGCGACCTGGTACGCGGACCTGACCAGGGCGTGCCTGGCGGTACGGCGGTGCGTGGGGATCACGATCTGGGACTGGACGGACAAGTACTCGTGGATCCCGGCCGTCTTCCAGGGAGAGGGCGCGGCCCTGCCCTGGGACGAGCAACTCGCCCCCAAACCGGCCTACTTCGCGCTGCGCGCAGCACTCGGCCACCAAGAGTGACGGACCCCGGACGCACGTCGGGGCCGGTGCGCACCAGGTGTGCGTCCGGCCCCTTCATTGTCACCGGGCGGAGCGGCGGGGCCGCCCGGGGTTGGTGCGGAGTCCGCTCAGGCCGCGGTCATCACGCTGCCGGCACCGAGCGGGCGGTGCGGGGCGATGATCTGGCCGTCGGGCAGGAGCTCACCGGTGTCCTCGAAGAGGAGAACGCCGTTGCACAGCAGGCTCCAGCCCTGCTCCGGGTGGTGCGCCGTGAGACGGGCGGACTCCCGGTCGGCGGATTCGGCGGTCGGACACGGCGGTTGGTGCTGGCACATGGGTGGGGTCTCTCGCTTTGTTGTGGTCATGTCGGTCCCCCGTGGAGATGAGTCGGTCGTGAACCAGTGTTGCCCTCCGGGCGTTGTTCCGCAGGGATTTCGCGGCACCGCTTCTCACAGGTTTCAGACGCGTCACCCGGCCGGACGGTTCACCTCGACCGGCTTGTCAATTCGGATGGTTTCCCATGGCCGGATGGGGCTAGTTCTTCTCGTGCGAGCGGTGAATTGCTCGTACGAGCAATTCACCGCTCGCACGAGAA
>NZ_JBEYJU010000110.1:0-25485 GCF_040703965.1 Streptomyces sp. NPDC006655
GGAGGGCGGCCGCGCGGCGTCAGGTGCGTGCTCTGGGGGTCCCCCCGGCCGGAGGCTGGGGGAGCGTGCATGGCGTCGCGTGGCAGGCGGGAATTGTCAGACAGGCCCCAGGGCGGTGCAGGTCAGCGATTGGGTGGTGAGGTCCGCATGGATCACCGCTTCGCACGTTTGTCCCGGTTTGTTCAGCCCTCCTTTTCTTGCACGGCAGCTTGATGACCCGGCTTCGCACCCCGCTGGACCCCGCTCCCGAGCCAGGATTTCCTCCCGGAGGGCCTGGCCCGGCGGGTACGGCTCTCCGGGCATCGCTCGGGATCCCCTCTCCCGAGCCGCCCGCACCGGACGGCGCACCACCCATGCGCGGTCCGGCGATTGCGGAGTCGGCTACCCGCCTCACGACCAGGAGGGCTGCAAGCGAATGGACCACGCTGTCACCGCCCCGGCCGCGCCACTGAGCCGACGGGAGCGACAGGTGCTGGTGCACATGGCGGACGGGCTGACGTACGACGCGATAGCCCAGCGCATGGCTCTCAGCCGCCACACCGTGGACACCTACGTCCGCCGCATCCGGGCGAAGACCGGCGCGCGCAACCGCATGCAGTTGCTGCTGTGTGCCCTGCCTTTGATGGCAGGCTCACTCACTGCGGAATCCGAGCCGGCTCGCCGCGACTGAACAGCGCACGAAGCACGACGAACGGGCAACGAAGCACAAGTACAGGAGATTTGGTGATGAAGCGTCTGATCTGCGCACGGCGTGTCCGGTTCTGTGCGGCGGTCACCGCCCTTGTGGCATTCGGGTTCATGGGGGTCGCCCAGCACACGGCGCCCGCGCGGCCGTCGTCCGTGACGACGGCCGACTGTCTGCCGCAGCTCCGCTGCGACGACACGTCCTGGGGCGGCTGAGGCCCGCCGGGACGGCACACCGGCCCGGTCACGCCGCGGACTCCCCCGCCGCGGCGCGACCGGGCCTTCGCCGTTGCGTCCCCGCGGGTGCGGTTCAGGGCCGCGAGGACCGTGTGGTCCCCACCATGACCAGGGTCAGCCGAACAGGCGGCGCTGGATCTCCCGCCGGTAGTCCTCCAGGGTCCGGTCGAGGTGTACGGCCGTGGCCTCGGCGGCCTCGTCGGGCCGGCCGTCGCGAATGGCACGGTAGATGGCCTCGTGCTCCTCGACCGCGGCC
The DNA here is from genome assembly GCF_040703965.1 of Streptomyces sp. NPDC006655. Classification (NCBI taxonomy): domain Bacteria; kingdom Bacillati; phylum Actinomycetota; class Actinomycetes; order Kitasatosporales; family Streptomycetaceae; genus Streptomyces; species Streptomyces sp. NPDC006655. The sequence continues at coordinate 1,178 of NZ_JBEYJU010000110.1, forward strand.
GGGGTGCCCTCACCGAGGTTGTCGTGGATGCCGATCGCGCTGGACTGGCGTTGCAGCCGTCGGGCGTCGCGCACCGCGCTGCCGAGGAACGTGTTGTGCGAGGCGGCCGCCACCGCCGCGTGGAAGTCGTCGTCGCCCTGGTTGAAGACGTCGACCTCGCCATGGACGTACCCGTGCCTGCACAGCTGCATCGCGACCTCGATGGTGCGCAGTTCGGCAGGCGTGGCGCGGGTGGCCGCGAGCCTGGCGGCGGCCATCTCCTGGACCCGGCGGAACTCGAACAGCATGAGCACGTGATCGAGGTCCACGGGCCGGAAGAAGCCGCCCCAGCGACTGCTGATCAGCATGCCGTCGTCGTCCGCGACGAACAGTCCGCGCCCCTTGTGCGCCCGCACCCGGCCGAGCGCCGAAAGGATCTTCACGGCTTCCCGGACCACGGCCCGGCTGGTGTCCAGCCGCTGGGCCAGGTCGTTCTCCGTGGGCATGCGGTCACCGGGTACCAGGCGCTCCTCGGCGATGAACTCGAGGATCCGCTCCGCCACGACCTCGTATCCGGGCCGGTAGTCGCGCCGCTCGTCCGCGCCGTTCACCACTACTGGCATGGCGGGCGTGTCGTTCATGTGTCCTGCCTCCGGGTGACTGCGACGCGGATGACCGATCTGATTTGAAGCCGGAGCTCATCGTACCCCAGCCTCTTATAAGTCGTACTCATTCTTCGCGAACTTGATCATGAACTTCGGCGCAACTTGCTCCGTTCATCCCATTCACCCAGGTATGACCGCCGAAGAGACGGCCCCAGGGCACCCAACGGGCTCTGAAAAAAGCCGTACACACCCCTTGACGCAGCCTTTGATATGGCGGCTAATTTCTTCCCGCAGCGGTAATGACAGAGCCGTCAGCCTCACGCAAACCGAGTGGAGACGCACATGTCCGTCTACAGGCCTTCGGTCACCCAGGAGACAGGGACCAGCAGGAGACGTGCCGCGTGGCTGGCCGGCTGCGCCGCCACCGTGCTGTTCGCCGTGACCGCCTGTGGCGGGGGTGGCGGCGCGACCGGCACGACCAAGGACGGATTCGCGCAGGCCGCGCAGGACAAGGGGGCGTTGACCGTCTGGGTGGACGCGACCCGCATGGCCGCCGCGAAGCAGTACCAGGCGTCGCACCCGGGCGTGAAGATGCACATCGTCAGCTACGACGGTGACGCCAACGGGTCCAACTACCTCCAGACGAAGGTCCAGTTGTTCAACCGGACGGGCAAGGGCTGGCCGGACGTCGTCTTCAGCTCCCAGAACAACGAGGCGAGCTGGGCGGTCGACGCCGGCTTCGCGGCTCCGCTGAACAAGGGCCTGATCCCGGACGCGACCCTCAGCGGGTTCGCCCAGGGGGCCAACGGCGTCTGCACGGTCGGCGGCACCCTCTACTGCCTGCGCAACGACCTCTCCCAGGCAGTGCTCTGGTACAACGCGCCGCTGCTGAAGAAGTTCGGCTACACGGTCCCGACGACCTGGGAGGAGTACCAGGCGCTCGGCGAGAAGGTCGCCAAGGAGCACCCCGGCTACCTCGTCGGCGACGCGGGCGACTCCTTCACCCCCGAGATCTACCTGTGGGCGAGCAAGTGCGGCGCCAACCACATCACCGGGCCCAAGGCCGTCTCCGTGAACACCACCAGCGAGGCCTGCACCAAGATGGCCAAGCTGCTCGACGTCCTGATCAAGAACAAGTCCATGTCGATCAGCGGCGTCTTCAGCACCGACTTCGCCAAGAACGAGGCCGGCAAAGTGCTGCTCATGCCCGGCCCGGCCTGGTACGGCGGCGCGGTCTTCAAGGACGGCCTCAAGACCCCGGCGAAGCAGATCGCGGTGGCCCCCATACCGCAGTGGCAGGGCGACACCTCGCCGTCCACCGGCAACGTCGGCGGCGGCACCTGGCTGCTGTCCAAGCACTCCGCCCACCTCGAGGCGGCCACCGACTTCCTGAAGTGGGTCACCACCGACAACGCCTACCAGGGCGAGAAGGCACCCGGCTTCCCGGCGTACGCGCCCGCCGCCGAGAACTGGCTGAAGGCGCAGGCCGCCTCCGGCTACTTCGCCGGAGACCTCACCGCCCTCAAGGACGCCTCCTCGCAGGTGTGGTCCGACTGGGGCTCGGGACAGTTCAGCCAGGAGGCCATCTGGGCCGCCACCGTCAAGCCCGGCCTGACGCAGGGCAAGACCATCGAGTCGCTGCTGCCCGCCTGGCAGGACTCGATCGTCAAGTACGCCCAGGCCGACGGATACAAGGTCTCCCGGTGACCCTCACGCACTCCTCCTCGGCCGGCTCGGTCCGGGGGCGCCCTCGCGGCACCTCCCGGCAGAGCCGGGCCGGCGTGGCATTCGTCGCCGGCTACGTACTGCTGCTGATCGCCTTCGGCGTCCTTCCGACCTGTTACGCGATCTACTTCGCCTTCACGGACGCCGGGGGCGCCTTCACCGGCCTCTCCAACTTCGTCACCACGGCACAGGACTTCCGCTTCGCCGACTCCCTGGGCCACGTGGCCCTGTACCTGGTCTTCTGGCTCCTGTCCCTCGTGGTGTTCGTGGTGGTCCTGGCGCTGCTCCTGCACCGGCTGTCCTCCGGGCCGGTCAGCCAGGCGCTGCGCTTCCTCTACTACATCCCCGGGGCCCTGGCCGGTGCCGCGAGCGTCCTGGTGTGGCTGTTCATGCTCGATCCGACGGTCAGCCCGGTCAGCTCCCTGCTGGAGGCCCTGGGCTTCCACACCTTCGGCGAGGTCATCGCCCCCGGCAACCTGGCACTGCTCTTCACGATCATCGCGTTCTGGACCGGCGCGGGCGGCTGGATCGTCGTCATGTACGGCGCGCTCAACAACATCCCCAAGGACGTCATGGAAGCCGCCCGCATCGACGGCGCGGGCGGCTGGCAGACCGCCTGGCGGGTGCAGATCCCGATGCTCCGCAAGTGGATCGTGTACATGGTGATCCTGGCCTTCGCGGGCGGCGCCCAGCTCTTCGTCGAACCGCAGCTGCTCTCCCTCGCCAGCACGGGCGTGGCCGGCCGCGACTACTCGCTCAACCAGCTCACCTACGACTTCGCCTTCCAGATGAACAACATCAACGGCGCCGCCGCGGTCTCGGTGGAACTCCTGGTCGTGAGCGTCTCGGTCGCCGGTGTCTTCGTCGCACGATCGGGGTTCTTCGATGCCGACTGACACACGGTCCACCCCTCTTGCCGCCGCTCCTCGCGCGAAGCGGGACCGGAGCGCCGGAAGCCGCCACGGGGAAGCACGGCCGCGCCACCGTCCACCACGGCACATGACGTCACGGCTGCTGGCCGGCTCGGTGCTCACCGTGTTCGTGGTGTTCTTCGTGCTGCCCGTGCTGTGGCTGGTGCTCGCGGCCACCAAGACCGACCAGCAACTCGTCCACGACAACCCGCTGTCCTTCGGATCCTGGCACGCGCTGAAGGCCAACTGGCACGCCCTCACCGCCTTCCAGGACGACGCCGTCCTGCTGTGGCTGCGCAACTCCGCGCTCTACGCCGCGATCTCCCTGGTCATCACGCTCTGCCTGGCCGTTCCGGCCGGATACGCGCTGGCGATGACCGAGTTTCGCGGCCGTCGCACGCTGCTGATCGCGACCCTCGTCGTGATGCTGATGCCGAACGCCACGCTGGTGGTGCCGCTGTTCCTGGAGATCAACGCGGTGCACCTGATCGGCACCATGTGGTCGATCATCCTGCCGTACTCGTTCTACCCGTTCGGCGTGTACCTGACGTACATCTACTTCACCACCGCCGTGCCCAGGGACCTCCTGGCCGCGGCCCGGATCGACGGCTGCTCCGAGTTCGGCGTCTTCCGCCATGTGGCCCTGCCCCTGGCGACACCCGTCATCGCCCTGGTCGGCTTCTTCAGCTTCGTCGCCAACTGGACCAACTACTTCCTGCCGTACGTGATGCTCCCCGACAGCAGCGAGATGCCCGTCCAGGTGGGCGTCGGCAGTCTCCTCAGCAACGTGCCCTCGTTCAATCCGACCGTCGGCACACTCGCGATCGAACGCCCGCAATTGGCACTGGCGACGCTGGTGGCCATCACCCCCGTGCTCGTCGTGTTCCTGTTCGCCCAGCGCTTCCTGGTCAGCGGAATGCTCGCCGGCGCCACCAAGGAGTGACCACTCTCATGCCCTTCAGCCCGCACCCCGACGCCTCCGGCGACTCGGCACCCGATGTCCAGGCCACGGTCCCCTTGCTCGAACCCCCCGGCTGGGCCGTGGCACAGCGCGCCCTGTTCGACCTGCTCGACCACGCCTGGCGCCGTTTCGAGGACGCCTTCACCGGCCCCGACGGCCGCTTGAACTACAACAACCGGCTGACCACCCGCGACGGCGTGGACGACTTCTACGAGGTCTTCTTCAACTGGCCCCAGCTCTACCTTCTCGGCGGCGCCGACGACCTCCTCCCCGCCGGCGAGAAGCACTGGGAGGGCGTGACCACGCAACTGACCGAACTGGACATGCTGCGCGACGAGTACGAACGCGGCTACGACTGGTTCCACCAGGGCGAGAGCCTGCTCCTGCTCTACTTCCTGTGCATGGCCGCGCCCGGCCGCTGGTCCGAACGGGCGCTGCGTTTCGCCGAGTTGTACGTCGACCCCGCCAAGGGCAACTACGATCCCGAGCACCGCATCATCACCCGCCCGCACAACGGCAGCGACCCCGAACGCACCGGCCTGTTCGACGGCGACGTCTACCCCTGGCTGCCCAAGGAGGCCGAGACCTACGGCTTCCCGCTGGACTGGCTCCCCGAGGCCCAAGGCGGCCCCTTCCCGCTGTCGGCGGATCCGCGGCTCGGCGACCGGATGCGGGACCGGATGGGCGTCGGCGACACCGCGCTCAACCTCGCCGCGGCCGGACTGGTCCTCAACGCCTGGATCCTGTCCGGCGAGGAACGCTACCGCGACTGGATCGTCGAGTACGTGGGCGCCTGGCGCGAACGCACCCGGGAACAGGGCGGCCTGATCCCGGACAACGTCGGCCCGGACGGGGTCGTCGGCAGCCTGCTGGAGGGCCGCTGGTACGGCGGCCACTACGGCTGGTCCTGGCCGCACGGCTGGCACAGCGTCGGGCACGCGGCCTGCGTGGCGGCCCTCGCGGCGGCGACGGTCACCGGGGACGACGACTACCTCTCCATGGTCGCGACCTCCCTCGACACGCTCATCGACCACGGCAAGGTCATGCCGTACACCGAGGCCGACTCGAGCCTGCCCTCCAAATGGGCCGTCGAACTCGGCCCGGACCGTGACACGCCCACGCTCCACCTGCCGTTCCGGCACAACGACTCGGGCTGGTTCGACTACAACCCGGCCACACCGCCCGTGCCGGTGGCCCTGTGGCACCACACCGCCTCGGGGGCCGACCGCACCCGCCTCGAACGGCTGCGCGAGGCCGACGGCATCGACTGGCGCACCGTACGGCCCTTCCGCGCCAAGGAGGAGTCCGGGCACGAGAAGGCGTGGTTCGCGTTCCTCGCCGGCGACGACCCCGGCTACCCGGAGCGGATCCTCGCCGCCGCCCAGGCCCAGGTCCGGCACCGGCTGCGGCGCATCGACCGCTACCGCGACCTGGACGTGCCCGAGGCCGACATCCACGTCTGGCAGCAGTGCAACCCGGTGGCCACCGAGGCCCTGGTGCAGCTGACCTGGGGCGGCCCGCAGGTGCTGTACAACGGCGGTCTGCAACAGGCCCGGCTGCGCTACCACGACGCCGACGCCCGCCGCGCGGGTCTGCCCGCCGACGTCGCCGCCCTCGTCACCTCCATCGACCCCGAGGCGACCACGGTCGAACTGGTCAACCTCTCCCCCGGCACCGACCGCACGGTCATCGTCCAGGCGGGCGCGTTCGCCGAGCACACCATCACCGGCGTCCGCCACACGACCCTCACGGACGACGGCTGGATCGGGGACATGTACGACTACGGCCACACCGAACCGGAAGTCACCGAGACCGAACTCCTCTGCAACGACGCGTTTCTGACGGTCCGCCTGCCCGCGTCCACACGCATCCGGCTCACCCTGCGGCTGGGGCTGCGTACCCGGGTTCCCAGCTACCGCACGCCGTTCGACACCACGGTCGACCAGACCGACGCCACCGACACGACAGGGGAATCGGCATGAAGCGCATCGCGCAGACCATCAGGCTCCGCCCCGAGCACCGAGAGGAGTACCTCCGGCTCCACTCGGCCGTCTGGCCGGGCGTCGAAGCGGCCCTGCACCGGGCGAACATCCGCAACTACAGCATCTACCTCCACGGTGACGTGCTGTTCGCCTACATGGAGTACCACGGCGAGGACTTCGAGGCGGACATGGCGTCCATCGAGGCCGACCCCGAGACCCAGCGCTGGTGGAAGCTCACCGATCCGTGCCAGGAACCCTGGCCGGACCGGGGCGAGGGCCGCCAGTGGAGCGAACTCCCGGAGATCTGGCACCTGAGTCCGCCCGGCGAAGACACCGCCCCCTGACCCGGCCCGCACCAGCCCGACCCGACTGGGAGCACCCGTGAACACATCAGTGCTCGTCGACGCCCACCACCACCTGTGGGACCTCGCCCACCGACCGCAGCCCTGGCTCGACGACCCGGACGTGGCGTCGATCCGCCGCACCTTCACCCCGGACGACCTGCACTCCACCGCCACCCACCCCATCGCGGGCCGGCGGCTGCGGGGCTCGGTGGTCGTCCAGTGCGTCGCGGAGGTCGCCGAGACCGAGGACCTGCTCGCGCTCGCCGAACGAGAGCCGCTGATCCGGGCCGTGGTCGGCTGGGCGGACCTCACGTCCCCGGCGATCGGTGACGTGCTCGACCGGCTGCTCGCCGGGCCGGGCGGCGGGTACCTGCGCTCCCTGCGCCACCTCGTCCAGGGCGAGACGGACCCGGACTGGCTGCAACGCCCCGACGTGGAACGCGGGTTGCGGGCGGCCCGGGACCGCGGACTGCGCTATGACGTGCTCGTACGCGCCCACCAGCTCGACCAGGCGATCCGGCTCGCGGAACGCTTCCCCGACCTGCCTCAGGTACTCGACCACGCGGGCAAGCCGGACATCGCCCGGCAGGACATCGGGGACTGGGCACGCCGGACACGACGGCTGGCCGCGCACCCTCAGGTGGTGTGCAAGGTCTCGGGGCTGATCACCGAGGCCGACCACACCCACTGGACCACCGCCGACATCAGCCCGGTCTGGGACGTGCTGCTTTCCGCTTTCGGCCCCGAGCGGCTGATGTTCGGCTCGGACTGGCCGGTCGCCAACCTGGCGGGGGGCTGGAACAGGTGGGCCGCCACCGTGGACGAACTGCTCACCGGCTGGAGCGAGAGCGACACCGACGCGCTCCTGGCCGGCACCGCCACCGCGTTCTACGGCTTGGCGCCCGTCGCCGGAGAGGGAGACGCCACGGCCCGACCGAGCTGAACACGCCCCACCACGAAGGCGGACGGCTGGGCCGATGAGCGCCGCCCTCGCCTACGGCAGGAACGACCCTCTCAGGAGCACCTCTTGCGCCGCCGAAAGATCGCTCACACCCCCGTCCAGGTCACCGAACTGGGCTTCGGCGCCTCGGTGATCGGCAACCTCTACCGGGTGACAGACGCCCATGATGCCTCGGCCGCCCTCGACGTCGCCTGGGACGCGGGCATCCGCTACTTCGACACCGCGCCGCACTACGGCCTCGGCCTCTCCGAACGCCGGCTCGGCGCCGCCCTGCGCGACCGGACCCGCGACGAGTACGTCGTCTCGTCCAAGGCGGGCCGCCTCCTCGTCCGCAACGAACACCCGCGAGGCATGGACGACCAGGGGTTCGTCGTACGGGACGACCTGCGTCGGCAGTGGGACTTCAGCCGTGACGGCGTGTTGCACTCCCTCGAGGAGACGCTGGAGCGCACCGGCCTGGACCGCCTCGACATCGTCTACCTCCACGACCCGGACGACCACTGGCGACAGGCGGCCGACGAGGCCATGCCCGCCCTCGCGGAACTCCGCGACCAAGGCGTGATCGGGGCGATCGGCGCGGGCATGAACCAGTCCGCCATGCTCGCCCGCTTCCTGCGCGAGACCGCCGCCGACGTGGTGATGCTGGCCGGCCGCTACACGCTCCTCGACCAGTCCGCCCTCGACGACGTCCTGCCCGCCGCGCAGGCCCACGGCAAGAGCGTCGTCGCGGTCGGCGTCTTCAACTCCGGTCTGCTCTCCGAGAACCGGCCGGCCGAGGGCATGAAGTACGACTACCAGGACGCCCCCAGGGACCTGGTGCACCGGGCACTGGCCGTCGCCGAGGTCTGCGAGCGGTACGGCACCACCCTGCCGGCCGCCGCCATCGCCTTCCCCCGCACGCACCCCGCCGTCGTCAACGTCACCCTGGGCATGCGCACGGCCGACCAGGTCCGGCGCAACGTCGCACTCCACGCCCGGGCTGTCCCCGACGGCCTCTGGGCCGAACTGCGCGCACTGGGCCTCATCAGGGCCGACGTGCCCACCCCGGACGAGGAGCGGCACCCCCGCCGTCCCTGATCGACACGGCGGCACCGCGGCCGTCGTCCGAGCGGGACCGGCGCCGAATCACCCGTCAGGTGCACGAGCCGTCCCAGGAGTACGGCATCCGACGCGTTCGAGCGCAACCCTCGACCCAATCGGGTCATTCATCATCTCAACAGGTTCTTCCGGGCCCCGCCCCCGGGACGATGCGGCCAGGACCGTGAGACGCGCGGTCCGCGATCCCCGCGTCCTGGGAGGCTCCATGCGAACACGCACGGCCGTGCTGTGCGCCGCCGCTGTCGTGGCCGGGTCGTTCACGGCCCCGCCCGCGAGCGCCACCACCCGAGCAGCCGTCCGGACGTCCCCGGTGGCCTGGAAGAAGTGCGGCACCAGCGACTACCCCACGCTCCAGTGCGGCACGGTCACGGTGCCCCTCGACCACCGGGACCCCGGCGGGAAGAAGATCACGCTCGCCCTCTCCCGCGTCCCGCACACCGCGGCCGCCGCACTGGGTCCGCTGCTGGTCAACCCCGGCGGCCCCGGCGGCAGCGGGCTGTCCCTGGCGGGCTTCGTGGCGTCCGCGCTGCCGAAACAGGTGGCCGCCCGCTACGACGTCGTCGGCTTCGACCCGCGCGGGGTCGGCGGGAGCGGCCCCGCGATCGACTGCGCGCCGGGCTACTTCAAGCCGGTGCGCCCCGACTCGGTGCCCGTGACACCCGCGCTGGAGGAGGCGAACCTCAAGCGCGTCCGGTCGTTCGCCGCGGCCTGCGGCAAGAAGTACGCGGACGTGCTGCCGTACCTCGACACGGTCAGCGCCGCCGAGGACCTGGAGTCGGTCCGGCAGGCCCTCGGCGCCCCCCGGATCAGCTACTTCGGCTACTCGTACGGGACCTACCTGGGCGCGGTCTACGCCAAGCTGCACCCGGACCGCGTCCGCCGGCTGGTCCTGGACTCGATCGTCGACCCCACGGGCGTCTGGTACGACGACAACCTGAGCCAGGACTACGCGTTCGACGACCGTCAGCGCGCCCTGATGGCGTGGATCGCCAGGTACGACTCCACCTACCGGCTCGGCACCGACCCCGAGCAGGTCGCGGCCAAGTGGTACGCGATGCGGGCGGCGCTGGCGAGGAAGCCCGCGGGCGGCCGGGTGGGCGCCGCCGAACTGGAGGACACCTTCATCCCCGGCGGCTACTACAACGGCTACTGGCCCTACCTGGCCGAGGCGTTCTCGGCGTACGTGAACGGGAAGAAGACCGCCGGGCTGGTCGAGGCGTACGACGACTTCGGCGCGGTCGACGCGGCCGGTGAGAACGGCTACAGCGTGTACGCGGCCGTCCAGTGCCGCGACTCGTCCTGGCCGCGGGACTGGAACCAGTGGCGCAAGGACAACTGGGCGGCGTACGGGAAGGCGCCGTTCATGGTGTGGAACAACGCCTGGTACAACGCGTCGTGCGCGTACTGGCCGGCGAAGGCGCTGAAGCCGCCGGCCATCGCCAACGCCCAGCTTCCGCCGGCGCTCCTCTTCCAGGCCACGGACGACGCGGCCACCCCCTACCAGGGCGGCGCCGCGGTCCACCGGTTGCTCGCGGGCTCCAGCCTGGTGGTCGAGCAGGGCGGCGGGAACCACGGCATCACGCTCAGCGGCAACGCCTGCCTGGACGACCACCTCGCCGCCTACCTGGCGGACGGCACGGTCCCGCGCGGCTCCGGCACGGCGGACGCGGTCTGCCCGAAGACCCCCGACCCGGCACCGCTCACCACCAAGACGGCCTCGACGTCCTCCCGCGGCTCGACCCTGCACGCCCTGCTGGGCTTCCGCCGCTGACGGCTCCCCCGATCCCCCTCCCACCGGTCCGCCGAGGGCGTTGTCAGACCCGTGGGTCACCATGGACGCATGAGTGATCCGATCCGCGTCACCGCCCCCGCCGGGGTCGCCCCCGCCGCCCAGTACACGCACGTGGTGTCGGCCACCGGCCGGCTGGTCGCCGTCTCCGGACAACTGCCGCTGGACGAACACGGCGAGCTGGTCGGCGAGGGCGATCCGCAGGCCCAGGCGCGCCAGGTCTTCGAGAACCTGCGCCGCTGCCTCGCCGCGGCCGGCGCCGGCTTCGACGACGTCGTCAAACTCACCTATTTCGTCACGGACATGGCGCACATGCCGGCCCTGCGCGCCGCCCGCGCCGCCCACATACCCGACGACCGCCTCCCGGCGTCCTCGGCCGTCCAGGTGGCCGCCCTGGTCTCCCCGCGGTTCCTGATGGAGGTGGAGGCGCTGGCGGTGGTCGGGGACTGACCGACACCGGTGAGGACGCCTCACCGCTGTCTGGGGATGTGGGCCAGCGCCCGGACCGCCGCCTCGGCGAGGGTGGGGTGGGCCAGCGCCTCGTTCAGGACGCGGCGGGCGCGCGGGTCGGCCAGGGTGCCGAGGCCGTCGACGCAGGCGAGGGCGACCTTGCGGTAGGGGTCGTGCGGGCGCAGCCGGCGCTCAAGGGTGGTGATGAGGGCCGGGACGGACTCCGGCGCCCGCAGTTCGACCAGCAGCCGGACCGGGTGCAGGGCATAGGCGACCCGCAGTTCGTTGGTGGCGAGGGCGGCGGCCGCGCGGGCGGTGCGCGGGTCCTGGAGCCGGGCGAGGGCGTGCGCGGCGGAGGCGCAGCGGGGTGGGTCGCGGTGGTTGAGGAGGAGGACCAGGGTCTCGAACGCGCGGCGGTCGCCGGCCGTGCCCAGCCGGTACGCCGCCAGCTCCCTGGCCCACAGGGGCTGTCCGGCCGCGGTGAGCACCTCCGCGAGCTCGTCGTGGTCCTCGGTGGCAAGAAGCCGGTCGTAGGCGGGCGTTGCCTGCGACTCCTGCCGCAAACGCTCCGTGAGTGATCGCAACTCTTCGTCCACGAAGCCCAGCGTAGAGGGGTTGCGGGAGCGGAGGGACGTACATCACAAAGTCGGGGGGCTGGCGCGCTCGTTACCCGCCGGTTAGGCTCAATCGAGCGAGTCACCCACTCGCGCTACCGCTCACACGGTTTGGTGACGCAGCCGTCGTGAGCACGAAGGTCGGTTCGGTACCTCGTACCGCAGTCCGGCCCGGCTCCGGGACAGGGCCGGTCGGAATCCGCCGCTCCCGGGCGTGTGCGCGCCCGCGACGGCAGCACCGGGCGTGTGCGCTCGCAGCCCGGCGACACCCGCATTCCACGCAGCTCCCGTGCACCCGGTGCGCCCCTCGGCGCACCCGGGCGCGTTCCCAGTCGTCACCCTCATTCCTGGAGTCCCGCGATGGCCACTCCCCAGCCCGACCCTTCCCTGTCCCCCCTGCGGACCGTCGCTGTCGTCGGCCTCGGCACCATGGGCACCGGTATCACCGAGGTCCTCGCCAAGGCGGGCCGCGAGGTGATCGGCATCGACATCAGCGAGGCCCAGGCCGCCGCGTCCCTCGCCGCCGTGGAGGCCGCCACCGCGCGCGCCGTCGTCCGGGGCAGGCTCACCGAGGAGGAGCGCGCCGGCGTCCTCTCCCGGGTCCGCACCGGAACCGACCTCTCGGCCGCGGCCGACGCCGACCTCGTCATCGAGGTGGTCCCGGAGTCGTACGACATCAAGCACCAGATCTTCCGGGAACTGGACGGCGTCGTCCGCCCCGACACCATCCTCGCCACCGGCACCAACGCGCTCTCCGTGACCCGTCTGGCCGCCGACTCGGCCCGCCCCGAGCGCGTTCTCGGCCTGCACTTCTTCAACCCGGCCCCGGCGATGAAACTGGTCGAGATCGTCTCCTCGGTGCTGACCGCGCCGAGCGCCGTCGCCACCGTGACCGACCTCGCGATCGAGCTGGGCAAGGAGCCGGTCGCTGTCGGCGACCGCCCGGGATTCGTCGCGGACGGACTGCTGTTCGGGTACCTCAACCAGGCCGCCGCGATGTACGAGGCGAAGTACGCCTCCCGGGAGGACATCGACGCGGCCATGCGGCTGGGCTGCGGACTGCCCATGGGCCCGCTCGCGCTGCTGGACCTGATCGGCATCGACACCGCGCGGACCGTCCTGGACGCCATGTACGCCGAGTCCCGGGACCGGCTGCACGCACCGGCCCCGATCCTCAAGCAGCTCAGCGAGGCGGGCCTGACCGGCCGCAAGTCCGGGCGCGGCTTCTACAGTTACGAGGCTCCGGGCAGCGCCACCGTGGTCCGTGACGCGGGGACCCCGCTGGACGGCGCCGTCCTCACCCCGGGCCGCCCGGTCTCCTCGGTCGGGGTCGCCGGTTCCGGCACCATGGCCTCCGGGATAGCCGAGGTCTTCGCCAAGGCCGGGTACGAGGTGGTCCTCGCCGCCCGCAGCGAGGAGAAGGCACAGGCCGCGAAGGCCCGGATCGGCAAGTCCCTGGACCGCTCGGTCGGCAAGGGGCGGATGACCGCCGAGGCCGCCGCGCGGACGCTGGACCTGATCACCCCGGCCGGCTCGTACGACTCCTTCGCACGGGTCGACCTGGCGGTGGAGGCGGTCGCCGAGGACCTCGAGGTCAAGCAGCAGCTGTTCCAGACGCTGGACAAGGTCTGCAAGCCGGGCGCCGTCCTGGCCACCACGACCTCCTCGCTGCCGGTGGTCGCCTGCGCCCGCGCCACCTCGCGCCCGCAGGACGTGATCGGGATGCACTTCTTCAACCCGGCGCCGGCCATGAAGCTGGTCGAGGTCGTGCGGACCGTGCTGACCGCCGGGGACGTGCACGCCACGGTGCGCGAGGTCTGCGCGAGGATCCGCAAGCACCCGGTCGACTGCGGTGACCGGGCCGGCTTCATCGTGAACGCGCTGCTCTTCCCGTACCTCAACAACGCGATCAAGATGGTCGAGGAGCACTACGCCTCGCTGGACGACATCGACGCGGCGATGAAGCTCGGCGGCGGCTACCCGATGGGCCCGTTCGAACTGCTCGACGTGGTCGGCCTGGACGTCTCGCTCGCGATCGAGAAGGTGCTGCACCGGGAGTTCCGCGACCCGGGCCTCGCGCCCGCGCCGCTCCTGGAGCACCTGGTGGCCGCGGGTTGCCTCGGCCGCAAGACCGGCCGCGGCTTCCGCGAGTATGCCCGCCGCTGACGGCGTCGGCGACTGGTTCCGGGACGAGAAGGACTGGGGCGGGCTGCTCGACCCCTCCGGGACGCCCCCGCTCCCCGCGGGCGGGGGTTGCCCCGGACATGCGCATCAAGCTGCGCACATGCAGTACGTTCGGGTCATGTCCCAGCCCGCCAAGTCCTCACGTACCCCCGCCACGCCGGACGCGCCGGAAAGCGCCGCAGGCAGCCGCGCGGCGGCCCAGCGGCTCAAGATGCGCCGAGAACTGGCGGCCGCCGCGATGGAGCTCTTCGCGACGAAGGGGTACGAGGCGACCACCGTCGACGAGATCGCGGCCGCGGCCGGGGTCGCGCGCCGCACCTTCTTCCGGCACTTCCGCTCCAAGGAAGAGGCGATCTTCCCGGACCACGACGACACGCTGGTCCGCGCGGAAGCCGTGCTCAACGCGGCCCCGGCGCACGAGCACCCGCTCGACACCGTGTGCCGCGGCATCAAGGAAGTGATGAAGATGTACGCGGGCCGGCCGGAGATCTCGGTCGCCCGGTACAAGCTCACCCGCGAGGTCCCCACCCTCCGCGAGGCCGAGATCGCCTCGGTGGCCCGCTACGAGCGCCTCTTCACCCGCTACCTCCTCGGCCACTTCGACGAGCACGCGCACGCGGACGACGCGAACGACGACCCGCTGCTGGCCGAGGTCGCCGCGTCGGCGGTGGTCACCGCCCACAACCACGTGCTGCGGCGCTGGCTGCGGGCGGGCGGCCAGGGCGACGTGGAGGCCCAGCTCGATCACGCCTTCGCGATCGTGCGCAAGACGTTCGGGACCGGGATCGGGGCGGGCCGGGAGACCGCGCCCCGCGCCGCCCCGGCCGCGGGGGCCTCGGCGCTCTCGCAGGGCGAGGTGCTGGTGACGGTGGCGCGCACGGACGTGCCGCTGGACGAGGTCATGCGCACCATCGAACAGGCCCTCAAGGAACGCTGACCCCTCACACGGAGTGTTCCGCGACACTCCGTGCCGGTGACGACGGCCACCCGCCCGGGTGGCCGTTTTGCCATGTCAGGGGCCCTTTTCGGGTGGCTTCTCACTGGCGTTCGATCGATCATCGCTCATTTGTTACGTAAAGATTTCATCTGAGGGGAAGATCTGGCACTCAGTGCCTTGCGACATGACACGCGGTGTCATACGTTGAGGGTGTCCGGCCTGTCCCGGTGAGCACACCAGCTCCCCCGTCGGACGCCTGCGTCACAGGCACCCTCCCGCGCCACAAAGCGCCGCCGAAGCACCACCGCCGAACCGACGGCACGCACCGCGAAACCCTCAGCAGCACCGACGTAACCCTCAGCGCCCCTTCCCGCAAGGGGCGCGCATCGCCGGAGGCAACACCGTGACCACTCAGGCCATCCTGGACGCGATCCAGTCGCCGGACTCGACGCCGGCCGACTTCGCCGCCCTGCCGCTCCCCGAGTCGTACCGCGCGATCACCGTGCACAAGGACGAGACGGACATGTTCGCCGGTCTCGAGACCCGCGACAAGGACCCCCGCAAGTCGATCCACCTCGACGAGGTCCCGCTGCCCGAGCTGGGCCCGGGCGAGGCCCTGGTCGCCGTCATGGCATCGAGCGTCAACTACAACTCGGTGTGGACCTCGATCTTCGAACCGCTGTCGACCTTCGGCTTCCTGGAGCGCTACGGCCGCCTCAGCGAGCTGACCAAGCGGCACGACCTGCCCTACCACATCATCGGCTCCGACCTCGCGGGCGTCGTCCTGCGCACCGGCCCGGGCGTCAACGCCTGGAAGCCCGGTGACGAGGTCGTCGCGCACTGCCTGAGCGTGGAGCTGGAGTCGAGCGACGGGCACAACGACACGATGCTCGACCCCGAGCAGCGCATCTGGGGCTTCGAGACCAACTTCGGCGGTCTCGCCGAGGTCGCGCTCGTCAAGTCCAACCAGCTGATGCCGAAGCCCGACCACCTCAGCTGGGAGGAGGCCGCCGCCCCCGGCCTGGTCAACTCCACCGCCTACCGCCAGCTGGTCTCCCGCAACGGCGCCGGCATGAAGCAGGGCGACAACGTGCTGATCTGGGGCGCGAGCGGCGGCCTCGGCTCGTACGCCACACAGTTCGCGCTGGCCGGCGGCGCCAACCCCATCTGTGTCGTCTCCTCGCCGCAGAAGGCGGACATCTGCCGGGCGATGGGCGCCGAGGCGATCATCGACCGCAACGCCGAGGACTACCGGTTCTGGAAGAACGAGCAGGAGCAGGACCCGCGCGAGTGGAAGCGCTTCGGCAAGCGCATCCGTGAGCTCACCGGCGGCGAGGACATCGACATCGTCTTCGAGCACCCCGGCCGCGAGACCTTCGGCGCGAGCGTGTTCGTCACCCGCAAGGGCGGCACGATCACCACCTGCGCCTCCACCTCGGGCTACATGCACGAGTACGACAACCGCTACCTGTGGATGTCCCTGAAGCGGATCATCGGCTCGCACTTCGCCAACTACCGCGAGGCCTGGGAGGCCAACCGGCTGATCGCGAAGGGCAAGATCCACCCGACGCTGTCGAAGACCTACTCCCTGGAGGAGACCGGGCAGGCCGCGTACGACGTGCACCGCAACCTCCACCAGGGCAAGGTCGGTGTGCTCTGCCTCGCCCCCGAGGAGGGCCTCGGCGTGCGCGACCAGGAGATGCGGGCCAAGCACCTCGACGCCATCAACCGCTTCCGCAACATCTGAGACACCCGAGGTCATAGATGACTGAGCGTCAGATCGCCGACGGGGCGCGTGCCAAGGACCGGCCGTGGCTCATGCGCACGTACGCCGGCCACTCCACGGCCGAGGCGTCCAACGAGTTGTACCGGCGCAACCTCGCCAAGGGACAGACGGGACTGTCGGTGGCGTTCGACCTGCCGACGCAGACCGGCTACGACCCCGACCACATCCTCGCCCGCGGCGAGGTCGGCCGGGTGGGCGTGCCCGTCTCGCACCTCGGGGACATGCGCCGCCTCTTCCAGGACATCCCCCTGGAGCAGATGAACACCTCGATGACGATCAACGCCACGGCGATGTGGCTGCTGGCGCTCTACCAGGTGGTCGCCGAGGAGCAGGGCGCGGACGTCACCAAGCTCCAGGGCACCACCCAGAACGACATCGTCAAGGAGTACCTCTCCCGGGGGACGCACGTCTTCCCGCCGGGGCCGAGCCTCCGCCTGACGACGGACATGATCGCGTACACGGTCTCCCACATGCCGAAGTGGAACCCGATCAACATCTGCAGCTACCACCTGCAGGAGGCGGGCGCCACGCCGGTCCAGGAGATCGCGTACGCGATGTCCACCGCCATCGCCGTGCTGGACGCGGTGCGGGACAGCGGCCAGGTGCCGCAGGAGCGCATGGGCGACGTCGTCGCCCGGATCTCCTTCTTCGTGAACGCCGGCGTCCGGTTCGTCGAGGAGATGTGCAAGATGCGGGCGTTCGGCCGCATCTGGGACCGGATCACCAGCGAGCGGTACGGCATCGAGGACCCCAAGCAGCGGCGGTTCCGGTACGGCGTCCAGGTCAACTCCCTCGGGCTGACCGAGGCGCAGCCGGAGAACAACGTCCAGCGGATCGTCCTGGAGATGCTCGCGGTGACGCTGTCGAAGGACGCCCGCGCGCGTGCCGTGCAGCTCCCGGCCTGGAACGAGGCGCTCGGCCTGCCGACGCCCTGGGACCAGCAGTGGTCGCTGCGCATCCAGCAGGTGCTCGCCCACGAGAGCGACCTGCTGGAGTACGAGGACATCTTCGAGGGCTCGCACGTCATCGAGAAGAAGGTCGCCCAGCTGGTCGAGGACTCCCTGGCCGAGGTCGACCGGATCCAGGAGATGGGCGGCGCGATGGCCGCCGTGGAGTCGGGCTACCTGAAGTCGCAGCTGGTCTCCTCGCACGCCGAGCGCCGGGCCCGGATCGAGTCCGGCCAGGAGAAGATCGTCGGCGTCAACATCTTCGAGACCACCGAGCCGAACCCGCTCACCGCCGACCTGGACACCGCCATCCAGACCGTCGACCCGGCGGTCGAGGCGCGGGTCGTCGAGGCGATCGGGCGCTGGCGCGACTCGCGGTACCAGCCGCCGTTCAACCACCCGCGGCCCTGCAAGGCCCTGGAGCGGCTGAAGGAGGCCGCCAAGGGCGCCGACAACCTCATGGAGGCCACCCTGGAGTGCGCCCGCGCCGGCGTGACGACCGGTGAGTGGGCCGGGGCGCTGCGTGAGGTGTTCGGCGAGTTCCGGGCGCCGACCGGGGTCTCCTCGGCTCCCGTCGCGGTCCCCGTCGAGGCGGGCTCGGCGCTGGCGCGGGTGCGTGCCAAGGTGGACGCCACCGCCCGCGACCTGGGCAGCGGCAAGCTGAGGTTCCTCGTCGGCAAGCCAGGTCTCGACGGGCACTCCAACGGCGCCGAGCAGATCGCCGTACGGGCCCGGGACGCCGGCTTCGAGGTGGTCTACCAGGGCATCCGGCTCACCCCGGAGCAGATCGTGGACGCGGCGCTCGCCGAGGACGTGCACGCCGTGGGCCTGTCCATCCTGTCCGGGTCGCACGCCCAGCTGGTCCCGGACGTCCTGGAACGACTCCGTGTGGCCGGTGCCACAGATATACCGGTGATCGCCGGTGGCATCATCCCGAACGGTGATGCCGAGCAGCTCAGGCAAGCCGGAGTGGCCGCGGTCTTCACCCCGAAGGACTTCGACATCACCGGAATCATCGGCCGCATCGTCGACGAGATCCGGAAAGCGAACCAGCTCGACCCTCTGGAGGTCCCCGCATGACGACGCCCGCCCACCCGTCGCCCACCACCACCCTTTCAGCGGGCGGCTTCGCCGCACACCCTTTTGATCGTCTCCGTCCGCGGCGCTCGTGCCTGGCGGTACCCGGTTCGAACCCGCGCTTCCTGGAGAAGGCGCAGGGTCTCCCGGCGGACCAGGTCTTCCTGGACCTGGAGGACGCGTGCGCGCCGCTCGCCAAGCCCGGGGCGCGGCACACCATCGTCAAGTTCCTCAACGAGGGCGACTGGACCGGCAAGACGCGCGTGGTGCGCGTGAACGACTGGACGACCGAGTGGACGTACCGCGACGTCGTCACGGTCGTCGAGGGGGCCGGGCAGAACCTGGACTGCATCATGCTGCCCAAGGTCCAGACGGCCCAGCAGGTGGTCGCCCTGGACCTGCTGCTGACCCAGATCGAGAAGACCATGGGCTTCGAGGTCGGCAGGATCGGCATCGAGGCGCAGATCGAGAACGCGCAGGGCCTGAACAACGTCAACGAGATCGCGACGGCCTCCCCGCGTGTCGAGACGATCATCTTCGGCCCGGCCGACTTCATGGCGTCCATCAACATGAAGTCGCTGGTCGTGGGCGAGCAGCCGCCCGGCTACCCGGCGGACGCCTACCACTACATCCTGATGAAGATCCTGATGGCCGCCCGCGCCAACAACCTCCAGGCGATCGACGGCCCCTACCTCCAGATCCGCAACGTCGAGGGCTACCGCGAGGTCGCCCGGCGGGCCGCCGCCCTCGGCTTCGACGGCAAGTGGGTGCTGCACCCGGGCCAGGTCGAGGCGTCCAACGAGATCTTCTCGCCGTCGCAGGAGGACTACGACCACGCCGAGCTGATCCTGGACGCGTACGACTACTACACGTCCGAGGCGGGCGGCAAGAAGGGCTCCGTGATGCTCGGCGACGAGATGATCGACGAGGCCAGTCGCAAGATGGCCCTGGTCATCTCCGGCAAGGGCCGGGCCGCGGGCATGCAGCGCACGTCGAAGTTCGAGATCCCGGAGGCGTGAGCGCGATGCAGTTCGGACGTACGTACGAGGAGTTCGAGGTCGGGGCGACGTACAAGCACTGGCCCGGTAAGACGGTCACGGAGTACGACGACCACCTGTTCTGTCTCCTCACCATGAACCACCACCCTCTCCACATGGACACGAACTACGCCGAGAAGACGACGGACTTCGGCCGGAACGTGGTGGTGGGCAACTACATCTACTCGCTGCTGCTCGGCATGTCCGTCCCGGACATCTCGGGCAAGGCGATCGCCAACCTGGAGATCGAGTCGCTCAAGCACGTGGCGCCGACCTTCCACGGCGACACGATCTACGGCCAGACCACCGTGCTCGACAAGTGGCCCTCGAAGTCGAAGAGCGACCGCGGGATCGTCCACGTCGAGACCAAGGGCTACAAGCAGGACGGCACGCTCGTGTGCGTCTTCCGCCGCAAGGTGATGGTGCCGACCGAGACGTACATCAAGGAGCGCGGCGGCGAGCAGCCCGGCCGCCCGGAACTTCAGGAGCGCTAGTCATGGCCCGTCTCGCCCAGACCGCCGGTCTGACCGACGTCCAGCAGGAGATCCTCTCCACCGTCCGCGACTTCGTGGACAAGGAGATCATCCCGGTCGCCACCGAGCTGGAGCACCGCGACGAGTACCCGCAGCAGATCGTCGACGGTCTCAAGGAGCTCGGCCTGTTCGGCCTGATGATCCCCGAGGAGTACGGCGGCCTGGGCGAGTCGCTCCTGACGTACGCGCTGTGCGTCGAGGAGATCGCCCGGGGCTGGATGTCCGTGTCCGGGATCATCAACACGCACTTCATCGTGGCGTACATGCTCAAGCAGCACGGCACCCAGGAGCAGAAGGAGCACTTCCTGCCGCGGATGGCGGCCGGCGACATCCGGGGCGCGTTCTCGATGTCGGAGCCGGGTCTCGGCTCGGACGTGTCGGCGATCACTTCGAAGGCGGTGCGGGACGGTGAGGAGTACGTCCTGAACGGCCAGAAGATGTGGCTGACGAACGGCGGTACGTCCTCCCTCGTGGCGGTACTCGTCCGCAGTGAGGAAGGACACCCCGAGGGCACGGCCCCCCACAAGTCGATGACGACCTTCCTGGTGGAGAAGGAGCCCGGCTTCGGCGAGGTCCGCCCCGGCCTCACCATCCCGGGCAAGATCGACAAGATGGGCTACAAGGGCGTCGACACCACCGAGCTGATCATGGACGGTCTGCGGATTCCGGCCGATCGGGTGCTCGGCGGGGTCACCGGCCGAGGTTTTTACCAAATGATGGACGGAGTCGAGGTCGGCCGGGTCAACGTGGCGGCACGCGGCTGCGGTGTCGCACAGCGCGCTTTCGAACTCGGCGTCCGGTATGCCCAGCAGCGGCACACTTTCGGCAAGGCGATCGCCCAGCACCAGGCCATTCAGTTCAAGCTGGCGGAGATGGCCACCAAGGTCGAGGCCGCCCATGCCATGATGGTCAACGCCGCACGCAAAAAGGACTCCGGGGAGCGAAACGACCTGGAGGCAGGGATGGCGAAGTACCTCGCCTCCGAGTACTGCAAGGAGGTCGTGGAGGACGCCTTCCGGATCCACGGCGGCTACGGATTCTCCAAGGAGTACGAGATCGAGCGCCTCTACCGCGAGGCGCCGATGCTGCTGATCGGCGAAGGCACCGCCGAGATCCAGAAAATGATCATCGGGCGAAGGCTGCTCGAAGAGTATCGATTCCAGGGCTGATTGTCCGGGTACGGGGTGTTTTCTTCGAGAAGAAGATCACACCCCGTCAACGGTCTTCGGCCGCCGACTCGGCTTCCTGGCTTGCCCAGTTGCGGCCCCCGACCGGTACGATCCCGGAAAGCCGCCGTCCCCGTTTCCCGCGCGGCATCATCCGCTACGAAGGTCATCCATGCCCCACAGCCAAACCTCTGCACATCGAGACAGCCTGGCCGGCGTACGCCTCGCGCGCGGAGCATCGCCGTGGCTTCTCCCGACCGTCGCCACCGCAGCCGTCAGCCTCCTGCGCGCCCGTCGCTCCGGTGCCGCGAAGGCCGTCGCCGTGCCCGCCACCGCACTCGCGGCGGGCATGCTGTGGTTCTTCCGCGACCCCGAGCGTGAGATCGCCCCGGGCCGTGTCATCTCGCCCGCCGACGGTGTGGTGCAGAGCATCATGCCGTGGAAGGACGGTCGCACCCGCGTCGCGATCTTCATGAGCCCGCTCAACGTCCACGTCAACCGCGCGCCCCTGTCGGGCCAGGTGACGTCGGTGGAGCACATCCCCGGTGGCTTCGTTCCCGCCTTCAACAAGGAGAGCGAGAACAACGAGCGCGTAGTCTGGCATTTCGACACCGAACTCGGCGACATCGAAATGATCCAGATCGCCGGCGCGGTGGCCCGTCGCATCGTGCCCTACGTCCCGCAGGGCACGAAGGTCGAGCAGGGCGACCGCATCGGTCTGATCCGGTTCGGCTCGCGCGTCGACATCTACCTGCCCGAGGGCGTGGAGGTCGCGGTCGAGGTCGGCCAGAAGACCGTGGCTGGGGTGACTCGCATTGACCGTGATTGATCCAGAGACCCAGGCAGGCTGGGTGCCCGAGGCCGACGAGATCGGCGACGACGAGGAGGAGATGCCGCTCTCTCTCCGCCTCTCGATAGCGGACACCCTCACCCTGGGCAACGCCACCTGCGGGTTCATGGCGGTGTACTTCACCACCACCGGCATCCTGATCCCGCACCTCACCGGGGACGACCAGTCGGCGGGCATGGCCCGCCACAGCGCGGCCACCGCGGTCATCCTGATGCTGTGCGCGGCGATCTTCGACCTGTTCGACGGCCTGGTGGCGCGCAAGCTGCGCTCCTCCCCCATGGGCGCGGAACTGGACAACCTCTCCGACCTGATCAGCTTCGGCCTCGCCCCGGCGTACTTCGTCCTCGTCTACGGCATGGTGGCGGACGACGCGTACCAGAAGGTGGCCGCGGTCGGAGCGGTCGTGGTGCTGCTGGCCGTGGTGCTGAGACTCGCGCGCTTCTCCTGCGTGACACCGCCGAACGGCATGTTCCAGGGCATGCCCTCGCCGTTCGGTGCGCTGACGGTGGTCTCGATCGTGCTCCTGGAGCTGCCGTTCTTCGCGACGCTGCTCGCGATCCTCGGCACGGCGTGGCTGATGGTCAGCCGGGTCGAGTACCCGAAGCCGCGCGGCCGCCTCGCGGTCGCGATGCTGTCCTGGATCGTGCTCGGCGTCGGCCTCCTGGCGGCCTGGGCCTTCGACGCCCCGGGCGGCCAGCTGCTCCTCCAGACCGGCTGTGCGCTGCAGCTGGTGACGGGCGCGGTGATCCCGCTGTTCGCCACGGCCCGCCGGGTGAACAACTTCCGCGACAACCGGCGCGAGGCACGGGCGGCACAGCTGCCCTGACACCACCCACACCGCCGACGGGTGTGGCCCGAGCCGTACAGGCCCGGGCCACACCCGTTTCCCGTTCAAGGGCGTACGGCATCGGCCCTTGACGGCTCAACCACCCCTGCCCGGGGCCGAGTTGCGAAGGGAAAAGCAGAGGGGGACGGTGGAATTAAACCGAACTTTACGGGGATTTGTCCCTATTCGGGGATGGGGATTACTCCCCACTCACGGATGGGAGGACGGCCATGACGGCACCCACGCACAAGGACTACGCGGTCCCGCACGTCTCGAACCTCCCGGCGAACGAGGGCGACACCGTGAACCTCTTCGTCCGGGAGTACGACGGCACCGAGGGCAACCAACCGCACGAGGTGGTGCTGATGCTCCACGGCCGGAGCGTCCCGGTCCTCGCCGGATACGACCTCACGGTTCCGGAGTCCACCATCGACTACAACTGGGCACAGGACCTGGCCAAGCACCACTACGACGTCTTCCTCATGGACCTTCAGGGCAACGGACGCTCACCCCGCCCGAAGATGGACGAGCCGCGCAACGCCAGCCCCGCACAGCGCAGCGTCCTCACCCCCCATCCGCTGCCGACGCCGTACACCGGCCCGCCGCTGTACCCGCACCAACTGGGCAACACGCGGAGCGAGTGCGCGGAGCTGTCCACCGTGGTCGACTTCATCAGGTCGCTGCCCCACCGGGACAAGCCCATGGACTTCATCGGCTGGTCCGCCGCGGCGGCCTCCATGGGGCCCTACACCCTCCAGCACCCCGAGGTCGTCAAGAGCCTGTTCCTGCTCGCGCCCGTCTTCCCGCCCGACGGGCGCTGGTCGGGCGATTACGCGGATCCCTTCGCCCTTCCGCAGGGCACCCCGCTGCCGGTCTCCGACCCGCCCACCCTGTACGGCTTCCCGATGTTCGTCAGCGACAAGAAGGGCTTCGTCAGGGCCTGGGACAACGAGCAGGGCGTCCCGCCCCAACGCGAGCCGGGCATGGAGGACAAGGCGTGGGCCGCGATGATGGCGAACGACCCCGTCGGCAGCACCTGGGGCCGGGAGCTGTCACCCGGCGTGTACGAGGGCATCCACCGGTTCCGGAACTCCTATTTCTGGGGCTGGACCAAGGAGACGGTGCCCTTCCAGGACGCGCTCGGCAACTACGTCCTCGGTGACCGGGTTCCCGTCGTCATCGTCTACGGCGAGCTGGACAAGACGGCCAACACCGCGCCGAACGCCCCGGTGCCCGCGCCCCTGCGCTTCTCCGTGCCGGCGCTCTACGACACCGTCGGCGGGCCGGAGAAGCTGATGTTCGAGCTGGAGGGCGCGGGACACTCCGTGGTCTGGGAGCGCCCCGCCGAGATCGTGCACGACATCGCGTTCCAGTGGCTCCACAACAAGCACAAGGTGTGGGGTCTGACGAGCGGCAGCTACTACCGTGACTCGACCGGCGTCCTGACGCCGATCTAGGGCCCTTCTGATGGATCTCCGTGGGAGAAGGAGCGGCGTTCGGTGCGTGCGATCGGCGTGCGGGGTGGCGGGTCATGTGGCGGAGCCAC
>NZ_JBEYJU010000111.1:0-25275 GCF_040703965.1 Streptomyces sp. NPDC006655
GGGGCTGGGTCCACCGCAGGTGACGAATCGGCGGGCGGTGGAACCGGTGTGGGGGTTGCGGGCCCCGTGCAGGACGCCGGGCGCCGCGTACCCTTTCGCATGCCGTAGGGCCTACCGCTTGTGCTGGGAGTCCGCCACCGTCACCTCGACGCGCTGGAACTCCTTCAGCTCGCTGTAGCCGGTGGTGGCCATCGCGCGGCGCAGGGCGCCGAAGAGGTTCATCGAGCCGTCGGGGGTGTGGGACGGGCCGGTGAGGATCTCCTCAAGGGTGCCGACCGTGCCGAGGTCGACCTTCTTGCCGCGCGGGAGCTCCTCGTTCACGGCCTCCATGCCCCAGTGGTGGCCCTTGCCGGGACCGTCGGTCGCGCGGGCCAGCGGGGAGCCCATCATGACCGAGTCGGCGCCGCAGGCGATCGCCTTGGGGAGGTCGCCGGACCAGCCGACCCCGCCGTCGGCGATGACGTGGACGTAGCGGCCGCCGGACTCGTCCATGTAGTCGCGGCGGGCCGCGGCCACGTCGGCGACCGCGGTGGCCATGGGGACCTGGATGCCGAGCACGTTGCGGGTGGTGTGGGCCGCGCCGCCGCCGAAGCCGACGAGCACGCCGGCGGCGCCCGTGCGCATCAGGTGCAGGGCCGCCGTGTAGGTGGCGCAACCGCCGACGATCACCGGGACGTCGAGCTCGTAGATGAACTGCTTCAGGTTGAGCGGCTCGTGCGAGGACGAGACGTGCTCCGCGGAGACCGTGGTGCCGCGGATGACGAAGATGTCCACGCCCGCGTCCACGACCGCCTTGGAGAACTGCGCGGTGCGCTGCGGGGAGAGCGCGGCCGCCGTGACCACACCGGAGTCGCGCACCTCCTTGATGCGCGCGCCGATCAGCTCCTCCTTGATGGGGGCGGAGTAGATCTCCTGGAGGCGGCGGGTGGCGGTGTCGGCGTCCAGTCCGATGATCTCGTCGAGCAGCGGCTGCGGGTCCTCGTGCCGGGTCCACAGACCTTCGAGGTTGAGCACACCGAGGCCGCCGAGCTCGCCGATGCGGATCGCGGTGGCCGGGGAGACGACCGAGTCCATGGGGGCGGCCAGGAACGGCAGCTCGAAGCGGTAGGCGTCGATCTGCCAGGCGATCGAGACCTCCTTCGGGTCCCGCGTACGGCGGCTGGGGACGACGGCGATGTCGTCGAAGGCGTACGCCCGGCGGCCGCGCTTGCCGCGCCCGATCTCGATCTCAGTCACGTCTGTGGCCTTTCCCTCTGCGTTTCAGCGTCTTCCAGTATCGCCGACGGGCACGGCGAAGGCGGCCCCGGATGGCTCCGGGACCGCCCCTGGTACGCCTGACGTCTACTTGCTGCTGTAGTTCGGCGCCTCGACCGTCATCTGGATGTCGTGCGGGTGGCTCTCCTTGAGACCCGCGGAGGTGATGCGGACGAAGCGGCCCTTGGACTCCATCTCGTCGACGGTGGCCGCGCCCACGTAGCCCATCGTCTGGCGCAGACCGCCGACGAGCTGGTGCAGCACGTTGGCCAGCGGGCCGCGGTAGGGCACCTGGCCCTCGACGCCCTCGGGGACGAGCTTGTCGTCGGAGGAGACCTCGGCCTGGAAGTAGCGGTCCTTCGAGTACGACCGGCCCTGGCCGCGCGACTGCATGGCGCCCAGCGAGCCCATGCCGCGGTACGACTTGAACTGCTTGCCGTTGATGAAGAGCAGCTCGCCGGGCGACTCCTCGCAGCCGGCGAGCAGGCTGCCGAGCATCACGGTGTCGGCGCCGGCCGCGAGGGCCTTGCCGATGTCGCCGGAGTACTGCAGGCCGCCGTCGCCGATGAGCGGGATGCCGGCCGGGCGGGCGGCGAGCGAGGCCTCGTAGATGGCGGTGACCTGCGGGACACCGATGCCGGCGACCACGCGGGTGGTGCAGATCGAGCCGGGGCCCACGCCGACCTTGATGCCGTCCACACCGGCGTCGATCAGCGCCTGCGCGCCGTCGCGGGTGGCGACGTTGCCGCCGATCACGTCGACGTCCACGCCCGACTTGATCTTCGCCATCCAGCTGAGGGCGTTGCTGTTGTGGCCGTGCGAGGTGTCGACGACCAGGAAGTCCACGCCGGCCTCGGCGAGCGCCTGGGCCCGCTCCAGGGCCTCGGGGCTGGCGCCGACGGCGGCGCCGACGAGGAGGCGGCCCTCGGCGTCCTTGGCGGCGTTCGGGTACTTCTCGGCCTTGACGAAGTCCTTGACCGTGATCAGGCCCTTGAGGACACCGGCGTCGTCGACCAGCGGCAGCTTCTCGATCTTGTGCTTGCGCAGCAGCTGCATGGCCTCGGTACCGGAGATGCCGACCTTCCCGGTGACCAGCGGCATCGGGGTCATGACCTCGTGCACCTGACGGCTGCGGTCGGACTCGAAGGCCATGTCACGGTTGGTGACGATGCCGAGCAGCTTGCCGGCCGGGTCGGTGACCGGCACACCGCTGATGCGGAACTTGGCGCACAGGGCGTCGGCCTCGGCGAGGGTGGCCTCCGGACGCACCGTGATGGGGTCGGTGACCATGCCGGACTCGGACCGCTTGACCAGGTCGACCTGGTTGACCTGGTCCTCCACGGAGAGGTTGCGGTGCAGCACGCCCACGCCGCCGAGCCGGGCCATGGCGATCGCCATGCGGGACTCGGTCACCTTGTCCATGGCCGCGGACAGCAGCGGGATGTTGACCCGGACGTTGCGTGAGATGCGGGACGAGGTGTCGACCGCGTTGGGGAGCACCTCGGATGCGCCCGGCAGCAGCAGCACGTCGTCGTAGGTGAGCCCGAGTGTCGCGAATTTTCCGGGCACTCCGTCGACGTTTGCAGTCATGACACCTTCCCCAAATGGCCTTGAACGGTGCGGATGTCCATGCTAACGGGAAGCAGGGGCCACGAATTCCACGGTACGACTCGGCTCAGGGCTTCGTATGTTCGTACGGAAACGGGTGTGCACCTGTTCATCGGGCGTGGCAGAACCCGTTCGGCTACTGCTCCGCCAGTGCCCGCAGCCGGCTGAGCGCGCGGTGCTGGGCGACCCGGACCGCGCCCGGTGACATTCCCAACATCTGACCCGTCTCCTCCGCGGTCAGGCCGACCGCGATGCGCAGCAGCAACAGTTCGCGCTGGTTCTCGGGGAGGTTGGCCAGGAGTTTCTTGGCCCATTCGGCGTCGCTGCTGAGCAGCGCGCGCTCCTCGGGGCCGAGGGAGTCGTCGGGGCGTTCGGGCATCTCGTCGGAGGGGACGGCGGTCGAGCCGGGATGGCGCATCGCGGCCCGCTGCAGGTCGGCGACCTTGTGGGAGGCGATGGCGAAGACGAAGGCCTCGAAGGGGCGGCCGGTGTCGCGATAGCGGGGCAGGGCGAGGAGGACCGCCACGCACACTTCCTGCGCGAGGTCCTCGACGAAGTGCCGGGCGTCGCCGGGCAGGCGGGACAGGCGGGTGCGGCAGTAGCGCAGCGCGAGTGGGTGGACATGGGCGAGCAGGTCGTGCGTGGCCTGCTCGTCCCCGTCTACGGCGCGGTGGACGAGAGCACCGATCGCCCCCATGGCAGTGACTGCCTCGTCCTCGCGCATCGGACCATGGTGCCCTGCTGCCTTCGGCTGGGTGGCACCGCGTCCGTCGTTGTGCACCGAAGCGTTATGAGCAGGTGCGCCGGAACTCATCTCCTGCGCCCTCCCCTTCCGCTCGAACGACTCGTCCCCGAGAGACTCCACACCTCAAGGATGCGGCATCCGCGCCGAAACGAGCAGCGGCACTGCGCCGATCCGTCTTGCGGACCCCGCCCACCATGCGGTAGGCGGGGGCGTCCGGTCGGTGCGCGGTCCCGCTGCGGCGCAGCTCAGCGCGGCATCAACGGACCAGGCCCCAACGGAAGCCGAGGGCCACCGCGTGGGCGCGGTCGGAGGCGCCGAGCTTCTTGAACAGGCGCCGGGCGTGCGTCTTCACCGTGTCCTCGGAGAGGAACAGCTCACGGCCGATCTCGGCGTTGGAGCGGCCGTGGCTCATGCCCTCCAGGACCTGGATCTCCCGTGCGGTGAGGGTGGGCGCGGCGCCCATCTCGGCCGAGCGCAGACGCCGGGGTGCCAGCCGCCAGGTGGGGTCGGCGAGCGCCTGCGTGACGGTCGCGCGCAGTTCCGCGCGCGAGGCGTCCTTGTGCAGGTAGCCGCGGGCGCCGGCGGCGACGGCCAGGGCCACCCCGTCCAGGTCCTCGGCGACCGTGAGCATGATGATGCGGGCACCGGGGTCGGCGGACAGCAGCCGGCGCACGGTCTCGACGCCGCCCAGTCCGGGCATGCGCACGTCCATCAGGATCAGGTCGGAGCGGTCGGCACCCCAGCGGCGGAGGACTTCCTCGCCGTTGGCAGCCGTCGTCACGCGCTCGACGCCGGGCACGGTCGCGACCGCGCGGCGCAGCGCCTCTCGGGCAAGCGGGGAGTCGTCGCAGACGAGGACGGATGTCATGACCGCCCTCCGCAGCTGATGCGCGTCACCTTGAGCCTCCAGGCTGGTACGGAATCGTCACCTGTGCGGTCGAACGTCTCGGACGCCTGCCCGAGCGCTTGTTGCTTCAACCGCCACCGCCCTCTCAACGACGGTCACTCGAAAGAGTTACGGGGCCGCGTGCCGTCTTCGGCACTCTACGTGAGGGCGCGGACACGGTGCAGACATGGACGTCAGACCCTCAACTTTTCATCACAACCAATGCCCCATTTAGACCTTTTTCTTCCTGTTTCACAGTGTCTGGAGCTAGATTGCCAATGAGTCATATTTTCATCTCTCTAGACCGGAGATGTACGGTCGGTTGGCACCGTATCCGCCCAGAACGGCTACAAGGGGTCACGTAATGGCAGATTTCTCCCGCCTTCCCGGACCGAACGCGGACCTGTGGGACTGGCAGCTCCTGGCCGCCTGCCGCGGGGTCGACAGCTCGCTCTTCTTCCATCCCGAGGGCGAGCGCGGGGCGGCTCGGAGTGCCCGTGAGAACTCGGCCAAGGAGGTCTGCATGAGGTGCCCGGTCCGCGCCGAGTGCGCGGCGCACGCACTGGCGGTCCGCGAACCGTACGGCGTGTGGGGCGGCCTGACCGAGGACGAGCGCGAAGAGCTCATGGGGCGGGCGCGCAACAGGCTGGTGTCGGCCTCGACGACCAGCGGCGACCCCGCCTCGGATACCTGAAAGAACGTTTCTTCAATAGCTTGACAGTTTGACGATCTGTTGCCGACCGGGCACACGCGCGTGCCCGGCACACCCGGTCACGCCCGCCGGGCCGCCCGGCCCAGTTGCTCCAGCGTCGCCGCCACCGCCGGAACCTGTGCCAGGTCGGGCAGGGTGAGAGCGACGATCTCCCGCCGCACCGCCGGCTCCAGCGCCACCGTGCGCACGCCCCTCGGCCGTACCGACTCGATCGCCAGCCGGGGCAGTACGGCCACGCCCAGACCCGCGCCCACCAGGCCGACCACGGCCGGGTAGTCGTCCGTGGCGAAATCGATCCGCGGGGTGAAGCCCGCGCTCTCGCACGCCTGGACGAGCTGACCCCGGCAACGCGGGCAGCCCGCGATCCAGGACTCGTCGGCGAGCTCCCCGAGGGCGACGGACTCCGCGCGGACCAGCCGGTGCCCCTCGGGCACCAGGCCGACGAGACGGTCCACGAGCAGCGGCCGTACCACCAGGTCGGCCCACTCCTCGGCACCCCCCGCGTCCGGCCCGCCCTCGTAGCGGAAGGCCAGCGCGATGTCGCAGTCGCCCTCGCGCAGCAGGTCCACCGACTTCGGCGGCTCGGCCTCCTCCAGGGAGACCCGCGTGCCGGGGTGGGCGGCGCGCAGGGCGGCGAGGGCGGTGGGGACCAGGGTGGAGCTGCCGCTCGGGAAGGAGACCAGCCGGACCCGGCCGGCCCGCAGACCGGCGATCGCGGCGACCTCCTCCTCGGCGGCGGTGAGCCCGGCGAGGATCCCGGAGGCGTGCCGCACCAGGGCCTCGCCGGCCTGGGTGAGGCGCATCTCGCGGCCGTTGCGCACCAGCAGCGGGGTGCCGACGGAAGTCTCCAGGGCCTTCATCTGCTGGCTGACGGCGGGCTGGGTGCAGCCCAGCTCACGGCCGGCCGCCGAGAAGGAGCCGGTGGTGGCGACGGCGCGCAGGACGCGGAGATGACGTGCTTCGATCACCCTTCGAGCATAAGGCGGTCTTGGGCATCGCCCCCGATAACGCGTCGACACTTTGAGGGCCGTCCCTTAACGTCGGAGCATGCAGCTTCTCTCGGTGAACCTCGGCCGCCCGACGCCGTCGCCCCACACGGACCAGGTGGACGGCGTGACCGGTATCGACAAGCGGCCCGTGGACGGGCCGGTGCGGGTGGCGGCGCCCGGACCGAAGGGCGTCGGGGGCAGCGGCCTGGCCGGGGACGCGGTGTGCGAGCTGCGCCATCACGGCGGTGACGACCAGGCGGTGTACGCGTTCGCACGGGAGGACCTCGACGACTGGGAGCGGGAGCTCGGCCGCACCCTGGGCAACGGCTGTTTCGGGGAGAACCTCACGACAGCCGGACTGAACGTGTCCGGCGCGCTGATCGGCGAGCGCTGGCGGATCGGCTCCCAGGTCGTGCTGGAGGTCACCTCCGGACGCGTCCCGTGCCGCACCTTCCAGGGCCATCTGGGCGAACGGGGATGGGTGAAGAGGTTCACGCGGAAGGGTGCGACCGGTGCCTACCTCCGGGTGATCGAACCGGGCGAGATCAGGGTCGGCGACCCGATCGAGATCGTGCATCTGCCGGACCACGGGGTGACGGCGGCGATGGAGTTCCGTGCCACCACCACCGAGCGGGAGCTGCTGCCGCGGCTGCTCGCGGCCGGTGCGGCGCTGCACCCGGAGGCGCTGGCGCGGGCGCGGAAGTACGTGGCGGCGGAGACCGGCTGAGACGCCGTCACGCCCGGCGCGTTCACCGGCGCTTCACCGTTCGGGAGAGCTGGTGCGCACAGCGGATCCCGCCGGTCCGGGTCACTACCCTTGGGCCATGACAACGGCTCTGATTACGGGATCGACCGCGGGGATCGGTGCCGCGTTCGCGCGGCGGCTGGCGGCGGACGGGCACAACCTCGTCCTGGTGGCGCGGGACACCAAACGGCTGCGCGAACAGGCGACCGAGCTGCACGACCGGCACGGCATCGAGGCGGAGGTGCTCACCGCCGACCTCGCCGAGGACGCCGGCATCGAGTCGGTCGCCGCCCGGCTCGGCGACCGCAGGAACCCGGTCGACCTGCTGGTCAACAACGCCGGGTTCGGCAACAAGGGCCGGTATCTGGACGTCTCGATGGCCGACGAGCTGCGCATGCTCAAGGTGCACTGCGAGGCGGTGCTGCGGCTGACGTCGGCGGCGGCCGAGGCGATGCGCGAGCGCGGGCGCGGCGGTGTCGTCAACGTGGCGTCGGTGGCCGCGTTCGTGCCGCGCGGTACGTACGGCGCCTCCAAGGCATGGGTCGTGCAGTTCACCCAGGGCGCGGCGCGCGACCTGGCGGGGACCGGGGTGCGTCTGATGGCGCTGGCGCCCGGGTTCGTGCGTACGGAGTTCCATGAGCGGGCCGGGATGGGCACGGACAACATCCCCGGCTGGATGTGGCTGGACGCCGACAAGCTGGTCGCGGCGGCCCTCGCCGACCTCGCCCGCGGCAAGACGCTGTCGATCCCGGACCCTCGCTACAAGGTGCTGACGGGCCTCGCGAAGGTGGCCCCCCGCGGCCTGGTGGGCGGCATCAGCTCGAAGACGGGACGCAAGTACGGGCCGCAGTAGGAGCGGACGGCCGGGCGGTGGGAAAATGGCGGTGACGGTACCGGACCCAGGGGGGCCGGAGGCGGCGGTATGACGTTCATGCAGGTCATCGAGTGCAGGACCAGCCGGTTCGAGGAGATGGACCGGCTGTTGGACCGATGGGTCGAGCAGACCAAGGGGAAGCGGACGGCGACGCACGCGGTGGTCGGCACGGACCGCTCGGACGCGTCGCACGTCGTCGAGATCGTGGAGTTCCCGTCGTACGAGGAGGCGATGCGGAACTCGCGGCTTCCGGAGACCGACAAGGTCTTCCACGAGCTGCTGGCGCTGTGCGACCAGATGCCGAAGTTCACCGATCTGGACGTGGTGCGCGACGAGCGGATGTACGCCGACACCGCGCGGCGGTTCTTCGAGACGATCGCCGCGGCCGGTCCGCTGGCTCCGCTGGACGGCCTGGTCGCCGAGAACTACCACGGTCACGATCCGGCCGACGACCAGGACACCATCGGCATGGACGCGCTGCGGCGCGAGCTCGGGACATGGCGCGACGCCTTCGACTTCAGGTTCCTGATCGAGGACCAGATCGCTCAGGAGGACCGGGTGTGCAGCCGGTGGATCCTGGCGGGGGTGCAGAAGGGCGAGTTCCTGGGACTGCCGAACACCGGACGGCGGATCGCCATGACCGGCACCACGGTGCACCGCTTCGACGCCGGCGGGAAGATCGCCGAGGGCTGGTGGCAGTACGACCGGCTCGGTCTGATGGGCCGGCTCGGAGCTCTGGACGCGCTGGAGAACTGAGCCCACAGTGAAAGCCCGCGAGGGGCGAAGCCCCCGCTCCCGGCGGACGACCGGGGGCGGGGGCTTCAGGAAGCGCTGAGGCGGTGCTCAGTGGGCGTGGCCGTGGGAGTGGCCGGCCGCCGCGGGCTCCTCCTCTTCCTTCTTCTCGACGACCAGGGTCTCGGTCGTGAGGAGGAGGGAGGCGATGGAGGCGGCGTTCTCCAGGGCGGAGCGGGTGACCTTGACCGGGTCGATGACGCCGGCCTTGACCAGGTCGCCGTACTCGCCGGTGGCGGCGTTGAAGCCGTGGCCCTTCTCGAGCTCGGCGACCTTGGAGGTGATGACGTAACCCTCGAGGCCGGCGTTCTCGGCGATCCAGCGCAGCGGCTCGACGACGGCGCGACGGACGACGGCCACACCGGTCGCCTCGTCACCCGTCTTGCCGAGGCCGTCCTCCAGCACCTTCGCGGCGTGGACGAGCGCGGAGCCACCACCGGAGACGATGCCCTCCTCGACCGCGGCGCGGGTCGCGGAGATGGCGTCCTCCAGACGGTGCTTCTTCTCCTTCAGCTCCACCTCGGTGGCGGCGCCGACCTTGATCACGCACACGCCGCCGGCCAGCTTCGCGAGGCGCTCCTGGAGCTTCTCGCGGTCCCAGTCGGAGTCGGTGTTCTCGATCTCGGCCTTGATCTGGGCCACGCGGCCCTGGACGGCGGCGGAGTCGCCGGCGCCGTCGACGACCGTGGTGTCGTCCTTGGTGACGGTGACGCGGCGGGCGGAGCCGAGCACGTCCAGGCCGACCTGGTCGAGCTTGAGGCCGACCTCCTCGGAGATGACCGTGGCGCCGGTGAGGATCGCCAGGTCCTGGAGCATCGCCTTGCGGCGGTCACCGAAGCCGGGGGCCTTGACCGCGACCGCGTTGAAGGTGCCGCGGATCTTGTTCACCACGAGGGTGGACAGGGCCTCGCCGTCGACGTCCTCGGCGATGATCAGCAGCGGCTTCGAGGCGTTGGCCTGGATGACCTTCTCGAGCAGCGGCAGCAGGTCCGCGATGGAGGAGATCTTGCCCTGGTTGATGAGGATGTAGGGGTCCTCCAGGACCGCCTCCATGCGCTCCTGGTCCGTCACGAAGTACGGCGACAGGTAGCCCTTGTCGAAGGCCATGCCCTCGGTGAAGTCCAGCTCCAGACCGAAGGTGTTGGACTCCTCGACGGTGATGACACCGTCCTTGCCGACCTTGTCCATCGCCTCGGCGATGAGCTCGCCGACCTGCTGGTCCTGGGCGGACAGCGCGGCGACGGCGGCGATGTCGGACTTCTCGTCGATCGGGCGGGCCGACGCGAGCAGGTCCTCGGAGACGGCGGCGACGGCGGCGTCGATGCCCTTCTTCAGGGCGGCCGGGGAGGCACCGGCGGCGACGTTCTTCAGGCCCTCGCGGACCAGCGCCTGGGCCAGCACGGTGGCGGTGGTCGTACCGTCACCCGCGATGTCGTTGGTCTTGGTCGCCACCTCCTTCACCAGCTGCGCGCCGAGGTTCTCGTACGGGTCGTCGAGCTCGACCTCACGGGCGATCGTGACACCGTCGTTGGTGATGGTGGGGGCGCCGAACTTCTTGTCGATGACGACGTTGCGGCCCTTGGGGCCGATCGTCACCTTCACCGTGTCGGCAAGCTTGTTGACGCCGCGCTCAAGGGCGCGACGGGCGTCCTCGTCGAACTTCAGGATCTTCGCCATGGCAGCGGGAGCCCTCTCGGAATTCTCGGGTGAACAAGACTGCGCCCCGGGCGCCCGGCTTCTTAAAGGATCGCGGGAACCAGGGGCGCAGCTTCAAACGGATTCAAGCGGAGTGCTTGAGGTGGTAAGTCGCAGGCTTACTTCTCGATGATCGCGAGCACGTCGCGAGCCGAGAGGACGAGGTACTCGTCGCCGTTGTACTTCACCTCGGTGCCGCCGTACTTGCTGTAGAGCACGACGTCGCCGACCTTGACGTCGAGCGGCAGGCGCTCGCCGTTCTCGAAACGGCCCGGGCCCACGGCGAGGACGGCGCCCTCCTGGGGCTTCTCCTTCGCGGTGTCCGGGATGACCAGGCCGGAGGCCGTGGTCTGCTCGGCGTCGAGCGGCTGGACCACGATGCGGTCCTCAAGCGGCTTGATGGCAACCTTGGAGCTGGCGGTCGTCACGATCCGACCTCCCCCTTCGGAGATCTCACGGGGTTAACTGTCTGAGGTGGCGACCAGGTGGATCCGTCGTCGCGGGTGCCGGACCTGCCCGTCGCGTTGTTGGCACTCTCATCTGCCGAGTGCCAGAGCCGAGACTATGACCGCGATTAGCACTCGGTCAAGCGGAGTGCCAATGACGTCCGGCGCGGCGTCGTAAATTCGACGTCTCGCGCCCTTCAGAGGTAGTCCTCCAGCCGTCCCACCGTCAGGCCGCTCGCCTGGACCCGGCGCAGCAGCCGGGCCGTGCGCTCCCTCAGGGCCGGCCCCATGGCCTCGTCGGGGCCCACCAGGATGATGTCGCCGGGACGCAGCTGCCTGTCCTTGCTCCGGTAGGTGATGCCGTCCGGGGTCATCGCCGCCCGCCACAGGACCACCGCCGTCACCCCGCAGTCGGCCGCCGCGCGCAGGGTGGTGCGGTCGTAGGTGCCGTAGGGCGGGCGGAAGAGGCGGGGGCGGATGCCGAAGCGGGACTTCAGCTTCTCCTGCTGGCCGCAGATCTCGGCGCGCTGGCCGGCGTAGGGCAGGCCGGGCATGGCCGGGTGGTCGAGGGTGTGGTTCTGGACGCTGGCGCCGACGGACTGGAGGCGGGCGAAGTGGCCGTAGCCGGGGCCGACCACGCTGTCCGTGAGGAACAGGCTGACCGGGAGGCGCAGTTCGCGGACCATGTCCACGAAGCGGGGGTCCTTCTCGGCGCCGTCGTCGTAGGTGAGGAAGACGACCCGGTCGGTGGTGGCGACGTGGTCGACGACCGGGGGCAGGGCCGCCCGGAAGGAGAGCGGGTGGGACGGGGGGCGCGGGGCCGGGGAGAGCGGGGCGCTCAGGCCCCAGCGGCGGTACGGCTGGGCGCCGGCCGGGCCGTGCGGCCGTACCCGGTCGGCCGCTTTCCTGCCCAGCCGTTCGATGGGGTCGACGGACGGCGCGCAGGCCGCCAGGAGGAGGGCGGCGGTCAGCAACGCGGCCGTCGCCCTCGGTCGGCTCACAGGTAGTCCTCCAGGCGCGCCACCGCGTAGCCGTCCCGGGTGACCTTGTTCAGAAAGCGGCGCATGTCGTCGACCATCGTGCCGTCCCAGTCGTCCCGGCCCCGGAAGTGGGTGAGCACGATGTCGCCGGGGTGCAGGCTGCGGTCCCACTCGCGGTACTCCCAGTGGTCGACGAACACCTCCTCGTCCCAGATCGGCGCGTACTTGATGCCGCAGGCCTTGGCGGCGCGCAGGGTGTCGCCGTTGTAGTTGCCGTAGGGCGGGCGGAAGACCGTCGGCGCCCTGCCGAACTGCTTCTTCATGATCGTCTGCATGCCGCAGATCTCGTGCTTCTGCTCGTCGTAGGACAGACCCGGCAGGTAGGGGTGGGTCAGGGTGTGGTTGTTGAGGGTGTGGCCCTCGGCCTGCATGGTGCGGAAGAACCCGTAGTCGTCCTTGACCAGGTAGTTGCTGAGGAACGCCGAGTACGGGATCTTCAGCTCGCTCATCATCCGCAGGAAGTCCGGGTCCTTGTTGGCGCCGTCGTCGATGGTGAGGAAGACGACCTTCTGCCGGGTCGGGATCGTGGTGAAGACCGGCGGCAGGTCGTCCTCCACCTGGCCGTCCACCTCGAATCCGTCGCGAGCGGTGATCCTCGGCTTGTGCGTCGGCGGGGCCGGGGGCCGCAGCGGGACCGCGTCCAGGCCCCAGCGCCGGGCGGCGGCGACCAGGGCGGCGTGGGAGTCGGGGGCGGGGGCGGGGGCCGCCGGGTGGGCCTGCCGGCCGGCGGCGGGGCGGACGTCGGGGCTCTCCCCGGTCCCGGCGCAGCCGCACACGACGGCACCGGCGCAGAGGGCGAATACGGAGAGCAGGACCGCGCTCGTCCGCCCTCCACCCCTCTTCGACCTATTTTTGTCATTTTGTACGACTGCTCGCATGGCGTCGGATCCTTCCAGGCCCCCGCCCGGAACCGGGGCAGACACCGCCGTCGGAGGCGAACCATCCACCGACTGGCCGACAATGACCCGGTGAACGACCTCCTCTCCCCCCTCCTCACCCCCGAGGGCCGTGCCCTCCTCGACGAGGTCCGCGGCACCGCGCCCGCCGACGAACTCGCGGTGGCCACCCGGTTGCGCCGCGGGCACCCGGCCGAGCTGGTGTCGGCGGCGCTCGCGCAGGCACGGCTGCGGCAGCGGGCGGCGGCGAAGTTCGGGGACGCGGACGCGGAGCGCATGTTCTTCACCCCGAACGGGGTCGAGCAGTCGACGCGGGCGAGTGTCGCGTCGTACCGGGCCCGGCGGCTGACGGCGCTCGGGGTGACCTCGGTCGCCGACCTGTGCTGCGGGATCGGGGGGGACGCGATCGCCCTCGCGCGGGCCGGGATCCGGGTGCTCGCCGTGGACCGGGACCCGGTGACGGCGGCCACCGCCCGCGCCAACGCCGAGGCGCTCGGGCTCGCGGACCTGATCGAGGTCCGGGAGGCCGACGTCACGGAGGTGGACACGGCCGGCTGTGACGCCGTGTTCGTCGACCCGGGCCGCCGCGGCGGGCGTGGCCGCATCTTCGACCCGGAGGCGTACTCGCCGCCGCTGTCCTGGGCTGTCGCGGCGGCCTCGACGGCGCGGGTGGCGGCGTTGAAGATCGCCCCCGGCGTCCCGCACGAGGCGGTGCCGGCGGACGCCGAGGCCGAGTGGATCTCGGACGCGGGTGACGTGAAGGAGGCGGTCCTGTGGTTCGGGACGGAGCCGGGGGCGGTGCGCGCCACCCTCCTGCCCGGCCCGCGCACCCTGCTCGGGCGCGGCCTCCCCGACCCCGCCGTCCGTCCCGTCGGCCGCTACCTGTACGAGCCCGACGGCGCCGTCATCCGTGCCCACCTGGTCGCCGAGGTGGCCGCGGACCTGGACGGCGGCCTGGTCGACCCGACGATCGCGTACGTCACGGCCGACGAACTCCGTGCCACCGACTACGCGACGCCGTACGAGATCACCGACCGGCTCCCCTTCAACGTGAAGAAGCTGAAGGCGCTGCTGCGGGAGCGCGAGGTGGGGAACCTGACCGTGAAGAAGCGCGGGTCGGCCGTGGAGCCGGAGGAGCTGCGCAGGAAGGTCAAGCCGCAGGGCCCGAACGCGGCGACCGTGTTCCTGACCCGGGTGGCGGGAGCCCCGACCATGCTGCTGGGCCGACCGGTGCGGTCCTGAGCGGTGTGCCGCGATTGCCGTCGAGCGTCCACCGCACCGTCGTGGCTGGTCGCGCAGTTCCCCGCGCCCCTGAAGGGGCGCGGGGGGTACCCCCCGGCCGAAGGCCGGCTAGCGCCCTCGTGCCCGTCGCAGCAGCAGCTCGCGTTCACGCTCGTTGCGGGCCAGGTCCGCCGCGCGTTCGAACTCCGTACGGGCCTCGGTCGTGCGGCCGAGGCGGGCGAGCAGGTCGCCGCGCACGCTCGGCAGCAGGTGGTAGTCGCGCAGGGCGGGTTCGGCCGTCAGCGCGTCCACGATCGCGAGGGCCTGCTCCGGACCCTCCGCCATCGACACGGCCACCGCGCGGTTCAGCTCGACGACCGGGGACGGGGACCGGGCGGCGAGCAGCCGGTACAGGGTGGCGATGGCCGGCCAGTCGGTCTCCTCGTAGGTGTACGCGTGCGCGTGGCAGGCCGCGATGGCCGCCTGGAGGGCGTACGGGCCGGGAGCGCCCGTCGCGGTGGCGTCCGCGCGGGCCAGGGCCCGGATGCCGCGCGCGATGAGCATGCGGTTCCAGCGGCGGCGGTTCTGGTCCCTGAGCAGGACCGGCGCGCCGTCGGGTCCGGTGCGGGCGGCGGCCCGGGAGGACTGGAACTCCAGGAGCGCGGTCAGGGCGTGCACCTCCGGCTCCTTCGGCATCAGGCCGGACAGCACACGGGCCAGCCGCAGCGCGTCCTCGCACAGCGAAGGGCGCAGCCAGTCGTCGCCCGCCGTGGCCGCGTACCCCTCGTTGTAGATCAGGTAGATGACGTCCAGGACCGAGCCGAGCCGGGCCTCGCGGTCGGGTCCGTACGGCACCTCGAAGGCGACGTTCTTCGTCGCCAGGGTGCGCTTGGCACGGACGACGCGCTGGGCGACCGTCGGCTCGGGGACGAGGAAGGCACGGGCGATCTCGGCCGTGCTCAGGCCGCCGAGCAGGCGCAGGGTGAGAGCCGTGCGGGCCTCGGGCGACAGCACGGGGTGGCAGGCGGTGAAGACCAGGCGGAGCAGGTCGTCGTCGATGTCGTCCGGGTCGGCGGGCTCCTCGGGCGGGACGGCGGTCTGCGCGCCGCGGCCGATCTCCGCGAGCTTGCGGGCGTAGTTCTCGCGGCGCCGGACCAGGTCGACGGCGCGGTGGCGGGCGGTGGCCATGAGCCAGGCGCCCGGGTTGTCGGGCACGCCGTCCCGGGGCCACTGCTCCAGGGCCGCGACCAGCGCGTCCTGGGCCAGCTCCTCCGCGATGCCGACGTCCCGGACGATCCGGGCGGCGCCGGCGATCACGCGGGGCGACTCCAGCCGGAAGACGGTCTCGATGGCGTGGCGGGCGTCGGCCTCGGCGGGGGGCTGTGTGCTCACAGCCCCCCATGCAACACCCACCGCCGGTCGTACGCCAGGACGGTCAGCCCTCGGCGATCTCCCGCACCTCGCAGGTCACCGTCCAGAACTCCTCGTGGACCTTCAGGAACCGCTTGGTCCACTCCAGGGCCTCGGCCTTGTCCTTGCACTGCATGATCGCGTAGCCGCCGACGACCTCCTTGGACTCGGTGAACGGCCCGTCGGTGACGGAGATCTTCCCGCCCTCCCAGTGGACGCGGGTGCCGTCGGCGGTGGGCGTCAGCCCGGCGGTGTCGAGCATCACGCCGGCCTTGGTGATCTCCTCGATCAGCTCGCCCATCCGCTGCATCAGCTCCTGGCTGGGGCCCTCGGCGGGGGCGGAGTTCTCGTCGATCCGCACGAGCGACAGGTAACGGGGCATGGTGACTCCTCGGGGTCGGGCGGCAGGGCGTTTCCCTGCCTCTCACCCTTGCGTCGAACGGCCCGTCCGCGGATCGACACGCCCGCGGGATTTCCCCGTGGTTTTTTTCCGGTCCCGGTCAGCCCCGTCCCGGCGCTACCGCAACGACTCCCACAGCTCGCTCGCCGCGGGCTCCTTCGCGATCACCCGGTTGGGGTCGGAGGGCGCGGTCACCACGGGCATCATCACGGTCTCGACGTGCTCGGAGGTCAGCCCCTTCAGGCTCTGTCCGAGGCGCATCAGCTCGGTCAGCGAGTCCAGGCCGGTGTCGGTGGTGAGGGACGCGGTGACGGCGTCGGCGACCTCGTAGAGCTTGGCCGGGTCGCCGAGGAGGCTGATGGAGGCCATCTGGTCGAGGAGGGCCTTGACCAGTTTCTGCTGGAGGCCTATCCGGCCGAGGTCGCTGCCGTCGCCTATGCCGTGCCGGGTGCGGGCGAGCGCCAGGGCCGTCCTGCCGTCGAGGTGGTGGGTGCCCTTCTTCAGGTGCAGGTGGCTGTCGTCGTCGTCGATGTCCTGGCCGGTGGTGACGGTGACCCCGCCGAGCGCGTCCACCAGCTTCGCGAAGCCCGAGAAGTCGATCTCCAGGTAGTGGTCCATCCGGACACCGGTGATCGACTCGACCGTCTTCACCGCGCACACCGCCCCGCCCACCGAGTAGGCGCTGTTGAACATCGAGTCGTGGACGACGGCCGTCGAGCCGCCGTGCGGCAGCGGGCAGGAGGGGCGGGTGACCAGGGTGTCGCGCGGGATGCTGACGACGGTGGCCGAGGTCCGGCCGGCGTCGATGTGCACCACCATCGCGGTGTCGGACCGGGCGCCCGAACTGCTGCCCCCGCCGAGCTTCTCGTTCTCCTTGCCGCTGCGCGAGTCCGAGCCCAGCACCAGGATGTTCACCGAGCCGGTGGGCAGCGGGGACGCGGACGCGGCGGCCGTCGGTGCCGTGACCGCCCTCGCCGGCCGGTCGTCCCCGAGCGCGCTGTTGATGTCGACGCTCTTGATGTTGTCGTTGAGGTGCACGTAGACCCACCCCGCGGCCGCGATGGCGAGCGTCATGGCGCCCGCCAGGGTGAGACCGACGATCTTGAGTGTTCTCGACCGCCGGCCCACCCGTCTGACCGCGTCGTCCTGCTCCTCGTGTCCCGTCACAGGCAGGAACGTAAGTCCGAATTATTAGGGGAGTGTTAGTGGAAGCGCAGTGAAGGGGATTTCTTCGGAAAATCTCACGCTTCTCAGTCCCTGCTCACCCAAGGGTCACCGTGGGCACGGGATTGCTGCCGCTCCAGGACGCGTTGAACCCGAAGGTGGCCGAACTCCCGTCCGGGACCGTCCCGTTGTAGGAGGCGTTCGCACAGGACACGGCCGCCCCCGACTGGGTGCAGGTGGCGTTCCAGGCCTGCGTGATCTGCTGTCCGGCACCGTAGGTCCAGTTCACCTTCCAGGACGACAGCGAGGCGCCCGAGCAGGAGACGGTCACCTGGCCCGTGAACCCGTTGCCCCACTGGCTGCCGACGCTGTAGGCGGCGGTGCAGGCCCCCGTCGGCGGTGGTGTGGTCGTGGTCCCGCCGAGCGCCTCCGCGATGCCGTAGTACGCCGGTTTCGGCACGTAGTCGGCGTCGTACGGAGTCGCCGCCCCGTACCCCGGGAACGTGCTGTCCACCCAGGAGTCGGAGTCGGCGAAGCCCCACACGGTGACGTCGACGCAGCGGCTCACGGCCACGCACGCGGCCACCACCGACGTGAAGTCGGCCTTCTGCTGGGCGAGTTTGGTGCTGTCGGAGGGCAGCGCCATCCGGATGTCCAGCTCGGTGAGCGCCACGTCGACGCCCAGGTCGGCGAAGCGCTGGATGTTCTGCTGGAGCGTGGCCGGCACCTGGCCGAGGATCAGGTGCGCCTGCAGGCCCACCCCGTCGATCGGGACGCCCGCCGCCTTCAGCGACCTGACCAGGTTGTACAGGGCGGTGCTCTTCGCGTTGACGCCCTCGACGTTGTAGTCGTTGATGTACAGCTTGGCGGCCGGGTCGGCCGCGTGCGCCCAGGTCAGGGCGTTGGCGATGTAGCCGGAGCCGAGGCCGTCGGACCAGATCGTGGACCGGTAGCTGCCGTCCTCGTTGAAGGGCTCGTTGACGACGTCCCAGGCGGCGATCTTCCCCTTGTAGCGGCCGACCTCGGTGCTGATGTGGTTCTGCAGCAGGCTGCCGAGCTGGGCGGGGGTCCAGGTGCCGTTCGTCAGCCAGCTGGGGTTCTGGCTGTGCCAGACCAGGGTGTGGCCGCGCACCTGCTGGTGGTGGGCCTGGGCGAAGGCGACGATCTGGTCCGCCTCGGTCCAGTTGAAGGTGCCCTGGGCGGGCTCGACCGTCTCCCACTTCATGGCGTTGCCCGGGGTCAGCGAGCTGAACTGGCTGCCGGCGAGGTCCCCGTAGGCACCGGTGAGCTTGGAGCCGGTGACCGCGGTGCCGATCAGCTTGCCCTTGGCGGCCGCGAGGTCGCGCAGCGGGGTGTCGGCGGCGTGCGCCGCGGGCGCCGTGAACAGCAGGGCGGCGCCGGTGACGAGTGCCGCCAGGGACAAGCCTGTTCTCAGAGATCTCATCCAGAAGCCTCCGAAAGTTTCGGTCGTACAACCGATTGGCTTCGGAGGAGTGTGGGGGCGCACGCACCACCCGTCAACACGTCGACTTCCGGCCAGGGACGCCTCAGCCGGACGCGGGGGGCGCCGTGCTGGACCGCACCACCAGACTGGTCGCCAGCTCCACCCGGGTCGCGGTCGTGGCCTCCTGCGCGCGCCCCATCTCCAGCACCAGCCGCGCCGCCGCCTCGGCCATCTCGGTCAGCGGCTGCCGTACGGTCGTCAGCGGCGGCCCCACCCAGCGGGCCACCGGCAGATCGTCGAACCCGACGATGCTCACGTCCTCCGGGATGCGCAGCCCCAGCTCGCGCGCGGCCTCGTACAGCCCGAGCGCCTGGAGGTCGTTGCCGGTGAAGACCGCGGTGGGCCGGTCGGGCATCCGCAGCAGCTCCAGGCCGAGCCGGTAGCCGGCGTCGTGGTGGAAGTCGCCTGCCTTGACCAGCCCCTGGTCCACGGGGAGCCCGGCGGTCTCCAGCGCGGCCCGGTACCCGTCCACCCGGGCCCTGCTGCACATCATCCGGGACGGTCCGCTGATCGCGCCGATGCGCCGGTGGCCCAGCTCGACGAGGTGCCGGGTGGCGGCCAGCCCGCCCTGCCAGTTGGTGGCCCCGATGGACGGCACGTCCGGCCCGGGGTCGCCCGCCGGGTCCATCACCACGAACGGGATGGACCGGCTCAGCAGCAGCGCCCGCTGCGACTCGTCCAGCCCCGACAGCACCAGCACCACCCCGTGCGGCCGACGCGCCGCCACCTGGTCCGCCCAGGTCCGCCCGGGGGTGAGCCGCCCGGCGGACTCGGAGAGGACGACGCTCAGGCCCGCGTCCCGGGCCACGTTCTCCACCCCTCGGATGACCTCCATCGCCCAGGCGCTCTCCAGCTCGTGGAAGACCAGGTCGATCAGCGGGGAACGGGAGGCCTCGGCGCGCCGCCGCCGGTAGCCGTAGGCGCGCAGCAGTTCCTCGACCCGGGTGCGGGTCGCCGGGGCGACGTCGGCGCGCCCGTTGAGGACCTTCGAAACAGTCGGAGCGGACACGCCGGCCTCGCGGGCGATTTCGGCGAGCGTCGCCGTCTGCGTTTCTGCGGGCTTCGAAGGCGTCATGCCCGCGATCGTATCCCCGCGCTCCCCCTTGACGAAGACCTGAGCACGCCATAGGTTCCCGGAACATTCGGTGTGTGGTACGAAACATTCGTAGCAGCGTTCCAGCAGGAGCCCGCAGAAAGCGAAGACGGGAGTTTCATGACCACCGCTCCTTGGCGAGACCCCGCACTGCCCGCCGCGACCCGCGTCGACGACCTCCTCTCCCGGATGACCCTGGAGGAGAGGACCGCCCAGCTCTACGGCGTGTGGGTGGGCGCCGCCACGGACGGCGACGGAGTCGCCCCGCTGCAACGCGAGATGACCGCCGACTACGACTGGGAGGAGCTGATCACGCTCGGCCTCGGCCAGCTGACCCGTTCCTTCGGCACCGCCCCGGTGGCCCCGGCGCTGGGCGCGCGAGCACTGGCCCGCGCCCAGCGCCGGATCACCGCGGCCGGCCGCTTCGGCATCCCGGCGATCGCCCACGAGGAGTGCCTGGCCGGGTTCACCGCATGGCAGGCGACGGCCTATCCCGTCCCGCTCGCCTGGGGCGCCGCCTTCGATCCGCCGCTGGTCGAGGAGCTGGGCCGGCGCATCGGCCAGGACCTCCGCTCGGTCGGGGTCCACCAGGGCCTGGCCCCCGTCCTGGACGTGGTCCGCGACCCGCGCTGGGGACGGGTCGAGGAGACGATCGGCGAGGACCCGTACCTGGTGGGCACGATCGGCACCGCCTACGTGCGGGGCCTGGAGTCGGCCGGGATCGTCGCCACCCTCAAGCACTTCGCCGGTTACGCCTCCTCCGCGGGCGCCCGCAACCTGGCGCCGGTCCGCGCCGGGGTCCGGGAGTTCGCGGACATCACCCTCCCACCGTTCGAGATGGCGCTGCGCGAGGGCGGGGCCCGGTCGGTGATGGCCGCGTACAACGACACGGACGGCGTCCCGGCCTCCGCGGACCCACGTCTGCTGACCGACCTCCTGCGCACCGAATGGGG
Source organism: Streptomyces sp. NPDC006655 (assembly GCF_040703965.1). Taxonomy (NCBI): domain Bacteria; kingdom Bacillati; phylum Actinomycetota; class Actinomycetes; order Kitasatosporales; family Streptomycetaceae; genus Streptomyces; species Streptomyces sp. NPDC006655. The sequence goes on from NZ_JBEYJU010000111.1 coordinate 20,428, forward strand.
TTTCGAGGGCACGGTGGTCGCCGACTACTTCGGCATCGGCTTCCTCCAGACGCTGCACCGGGTGGCGGGCACCGAGGCGGAGGCGGCGCACCTGGCGCTCGCGGCGGGCATCGACGTCGAACTGCCGACGCTGAAGTGCTACGGCCGCCCCCTGGTGGCCGCGGTCCGGGAAGGCACCGTCCCGGAGTCCCTGGTCGACCGGGCGGCCCGCCGGGTGCTGCTCCAGAAGTGCGAGCTCGGCCTGCTGGACGAGGACTGGGAGCCGGTGCGGGAGGGCCCGGTCGACCTCGACTCGACGGCCAACCGCGCCCTGGCCCGCCGGCTCGCCGAGGAGTCGGTGGTCCTGCTGGACAACCCCGACGGCGCGCTCCCCCTCGCCCCCGACACCCGCATCGCGGTGGTGGGCCCCCGGGCCGCCGACGCGCTCGCCATGCTCGGCTGCTACTCCTTCCCGTCCCACGTCCTCACCCACCACCCCGGGGTGGAGCCGGGCATCTCCATCCCCACGGTCCTCGACTCCCTGCGCACCGAACTCCCGGACGCGAAGGTGACGTTCGCCGAGGGCTGCGACGTCTCGGACCCGGACACCTCGGGTTTCGAGGAGGCGGTGGCCCGTGCCGCGGAGGCGGACGTGTGCGTGGCGGTCCTGGGCGACCGGGCGGGCCTGTTCGGACGGGGCACCTCCGGCGAGGGCTGCGACGTCACGGACCTCGCGCTGCCCGGCGTCCAGGGCGGTCTGCTGGACGCGCTGGTCGCCACCGGGGTCCCGGTGGTCCTGGTCCTGCTCACCGGGCGCCCGTACGCGCTGGGCCGCTGGCACGGCCGGCTGGGCGCGGTGGTGCAGGCGTTCTTCCCCGGGGAGGAGGGCGGCCCGGCGGTGGCGGGCGTGCTGTCGGGCCGCGTCAACCCCTCGGGAAGGCTGCCGGTGAGCGTTCCGAGGGTGCCCGGCGGTCAGCCCTGGACCTACCTCCAGCCCCCGCTCGGTCTGGCGGGCGAGGTCAGCAACCTGGACCCGACCCCGCTGTACCCCTTCGGACACGGCCGCTCGTACACGGCGTTCGCCTGGGACCTGGTCTCGCCGGACACCGCCGAGATCGCCACGGACGGCACCCACGACGTCACCCTGACGGTCCGCAACACGGGCGAGCGGGCGGGCGCGGAGGTCGTCCAGCTGTACCTGCACGACCCGGTGGCCTCGGTGACCCGCCCGGACGTGCGGCTGGTCGGCTACCAGCGGGTCGAGCTGGCCCCCGGCGCGTCTCGGCGGGTCACCTTCCGCTTCCACGCGGACCTGTCGGCGTTCACCGACCGGGAGGGGGCGCGGGTGGTGGAGCCGGGGGCGCTGGAGCTGCGGGTGGCGGCGTCGAGCGCGGAGGTGCGGGCCGCGGTGCGGCTCCGGCTGACCGGCCCGGTGCGGCGGCCGGGGCCGGACCGGGTGCTGCGCTGCGCGACGGAGGTGGTGTGAGCGCCGGCCCGGTTACCGGCCGTCGCCGTCGACCGACTCGAAACGCCAGCGGTGGACCGGGCGGGTGACCAGGTCGCCGGGCGGGTCGGGGAGTTCGGGCAGGTCGGCGTCGTACTCCCCCTCCCACCAGGTGATGACCAGCACCCGGTCCTGCGGCGCCCGGAACGTCTCGCGGCGCAGGGGGGTCCGGGTGAGCCGCTGTGCCCGCGCCCACGCGAGCAGGTCGTCGCCCCTGCCCCGCGCGGCCCGCGCCTCCCACATCGACGCGACCGTCACGAGTAGAGGTTCTCCCTGCTGACCTCGTGCACGTGGTCGTGGGTGCCGGGCACGTGCGGATCCGTCACCGGCAGGGAGCTGTCCGCGGAGAGGTCCCAGCTCGACGCCGTCCGGTTGCGGGCGACCATCTCCGCGCCCAGGGCGGCCACCATCGCGCCGTTGTCCGTGCACAGCTTCGGGCGGGGGACGCGCAGCCGGATGCCGGCCGCCTCGCAGCGCTCCTGGGCGAGGGCGCGCAGCCGGGAATTGGCGGCCACCCCGCCGCCGATCATCAGGTGGTCGACGCCCTCGTCCCGGCAGGCGCGGACGGCCTTGCGGGTCAGGACGTCGACGACGGCCTCCTGGAAGGACGCCGACACGTCGCGGACCGGGACCTCCTCGCCCGCCGCCCGCTTCGCCTCGATCCAGCGGGCCACCGCCGTCTTGAGACCGGAGAAGGAGAAGTCGTACGCCGGGTCGCGGGGGCCGGTCAGGCCGCGCGGGAAGGCGATCGCCTCCGGGTCGCCCTCCTTCGCGTAGCGGTCGATGACCGGGCCGCCGGGGAAGCCCAGGTTCAGCACCCGGGCGATCTTGTCGAAGGCCTCGCCGGCCGCGTCGTCGATGGTCGCGCCGAGCGGTCGTACGTCGGAGGTGATGTCCGAGGACAGCAGCAGGGAAGAGTGGCCGCCGGAGACCAGCAGGGCCATCGTGGGCTCGGGCAGCGGGCCGTGTTCGAGCTGGTCGACGCAGATGTGGGAGGCGAGGTGGTTCACGCCGTACAGCGGCTTGCCCAGCGCGTAGGCGTACGCCTTCGCCGCCGAGACGCCGACCAGCAGGGCGCCGGCCAGGCCGGGGCCGGCCGTGACCGCGATGCCGTCCAGGTCCCGGGCGCTCACGCCCGCTTCCTTCAGGGCACGCTCGATCGTCGGGACCATCGCCTCCAGGTGCGCGCGGGAGGCGACCTCGGGGACGACCCCGCCGAAGCGGGCGTGCTCGTCCACGGACGAGGCGACGGCGTCGGCCAGCAGGGTGGTGCCCCGGACGATGCCGACGCCGGTCTCGTCGCAGGAGGTCTCGATCCCCAGGACCAGGGGTTCGTCAGCCATTGATCTCGGTTCCTTGTTCGGAGGTGGATCCGTCGGCGGAGCCACTGTCGGGTTTCGTCGTCAGCCGCATCACCAGGGCGTCCACGTTCCCCGGCTGGTAGTAGCCGCGGCGGAACCCGATGGGCTCGAAGCCGAACCGTTCGTAGAGCTTCTGGGCGCGGAGGTTGTCGACCCGGCACTCGAGCATGACCTCGGCGCACTCGAAGGCGGTCGCGGCCCGCAGCAGCTCGGTGAGCAGCTCCCCGCCGAGGCCGGTGCCCCACTGGTCACGTCGTACGGCGATGGTCTGGATGTCGCCCACGGGGGCGGCGCCGTCCTCGGCGCCGGCGCCCTGCGCGGCCAGCCCCGCGTACCCGACGATCCGGTCGCCCTCCAGGGCGACCACGTACCGCCGGGACGCCTGCGGTCCCCTCGCGTGCGCGAGCTCGGACCAGAACATGCCCCGGGACCAGGCGTCCTCGGGGAACAGGTCCCTCTCGAGCTCCAGGACCGGGTCGATGTCCCACCAGCGCATCTCGCGCAGCTGTGCGGTCACTTGGGTGTGACCACCTTGTAGTTCCTGGGCACCTGGGCGTCCGGCCGGCGCAGGTACAGCGGCCGGGGCGCGGGCAGCTCCTCGCCCGCGGCCAGCCGCGCGGCGGCGAGGGAGGCCAGGGCCGCGGCCGAGACGTGCTCGGGTTCGTGGGCGGCGGGGAAGGTGTCCGGGTAGAGCAGCGCGCCCGCGCCGACCGCAGGCATCCCGGCGACCCGCTCGGCGATGTCGGCGGGCCGGTCGACGGCCGGGTCCGTGAGCCGGGTGCGCGAGTCGGCGTACGTCGCCCAGTAGACCTCCTTGCGGCGGGCGTCGGTGGCCACGACGAACGGTCCCTTCTCGATGTCGGCCGCGTAGGCGAGGGCGTCGAGCGTGCACAGGCCGTGCACGGGCACCCCGAGCGCGAGCCCGAAGGTGTCGGCGGTCATCAGACCGACCCGCAGGCCGGTGTAGGGGCCGGGTCCGACGCCTACGGCGATCCCGGTCACGGCGTCCAGCGTGACCCCTGCCTCGGCGAGGACGCGGTCGACGGCCGGCAGCAGCAGCTCGCCGTGCCGGCGCGCGTCCACCTGGCTCGACGAGGCGATGACGGCCGTACCGTCGTGCAGCGCGACGGTGACGGCGGGGGTGGCGGTATCCAGAGCGAGCAAGAGCACGCGAACAGCCTACGGCTCCGGCGGCGCGGGCACGGCCGTCCGGAGCGGACGGTCACTGACTGCTACGGTTCGTACGAAGTACGACATATACGGCGAGTCGTACACGAGTCGTACGCGAGTCGCACGGCAAGGCATCCGGCTAGACAGAGGTGGCGCACGTGTCAGGGACCAGCTCGGGAATCGTGGCGGGCCTCACCGCGGCGGCCGTCGGCGCGGTCGGCCTCCTCGCCTACCAGGCCTCCGCCACCGTTCCGCCCGGCCTGGGCGGCCGGGCGGCGGCGAGCGCCGCGCCCGGGGCGACGGCGTCCAGGGCGCCCCGGGACCGGCGCCATCCTCATGCCCTGCCGAACAACTCCGGCACGGGTGAACGGGTGGTGTACTCGGTGGACGACGACCGGGTCTGGCTCGTCAACGAGCAGGGCCGCCTGGAGCGCACCTTCAAGGTGAACCCCGGGACGATCGACCCGGTGCCGGGCGCCTACTGGGTGACGTCCCGCTCGAAGGCGATCACGGGCACGGACGGACTGCCCATCGAGCACGTGGTGCGCTTCGCGACGACGAAGGACGGCTCGGCGATCGGCTTCAGCGCCGCCACCGGCCGCGGCCCCGCGGAGACCCCCGACCCGACGGTGCGGACGGGCGGCATCCGCGAGACCCGCGCGGACGGCGAGGCGATGTGGCGGTTCGCGACGATCGGCGTGAAGGTGATGGTGATCCGCTGAGCACCGGGGTGCTGCTAGGGCCCTTCTGATGGATCTCCGTGGGAGAGGGAGCGGCGTTCGGTGCGTGCGATCGGCGTGCGGGGTGGCGGGCCATGTGGCGGAGCCACCTGGC
>NZ_JBEYJU010000112.1:0-24921 GCF_040703965.1 Streptomyces sp. NPDC006655
GCGGGCCAGGTGGCTCCGCCACATGACCCGCCACCCCGCACGCCGATCGCACGCACCGAACGCCGCTCCTTTTTTTACGGAGATCCATCAGAAGGGCCCTAGGGGCGCGGGGAACTGCGCGAGCGACCCCCACTCACCCGCACCCGGAGACGAATCCGCCCCCCCACGGCGGGTACCCGGCCCCCATGTCCAGCACCGGCGCCCCGGAGGAGGCGTACACCGCAACCCCCTTCCTCCCCGACGGCCGAGCGCCGAGCCTCCCCGCCCTCCGCCGGGCCGCCGCGCACTGCCGAGGCTGCCCCCTGCACCGCGACGCCACCCGGACCGTCTTCGGCAGGGGAACCCCCCACTCCCGTCTCATGCTCGTCGGCGAGCAACCCGGTGACCAGGAGGACCGGCAGGGCGAGCCCTTCGTCGGCCCGGCCGGGAAACTCCTCGACCGGGCCCTCGCGGACGCCGGCCTCGACCCGGCCGACGCCTACGTGACCAACGCCGTGAAGCACTTCAAGTTCACCCGGGCCGAACCCCGTAAGCGCCGCATCCACCGGGCCCCCACCCTCCGCGAGATGTCGGCCTGCGCCCCCTGGCTCGCCGCCGAGCTGGCCGTCGTCTCCCCGGAGCTGATCGTCGTGCTCGGCGCCACCGCCGGAAAGGCCCTGCTGGGATCGTCGTTCCGGGTCGGCGAGGTGCGCGGGACCGTGCTGGAACGGGAGGTGCACGGCCGCCCCGAACGCCTCGTACCCACCGTCCACCCGTCCTCCGTCCTGCGGTCGGACGACCGTGCGCAGGCCTACCAGGGCCTCGTCGCCGATCTCGAAGTCGCCGCGCGAACCCTGTCGTCATAGTGATCGGTAATGGCTACACTGCCCGAGTGCCTCTTACTTTCACGCTCGATCCCGACATCACCCCCGCCCTCCGCGACGGCGTCCTCGACCTGTGGACGGAGGTGTCCAACGCGGGCGGAGCCGTCGGCTTCGTCGCCCCGGTGACCCCGGAGGACGTCCGTCCCGAACTGGTCCGGCACTTCGTCGCCATGGCCGAGGGCCGCCACCGGCTCCTCGTCGGTCACGACGAGTCCGGCACCGTCGCCGCCACCGCCTTCTTCGCCTTCAACACCCATCGTCTGATGCAGCACTGGGTGTGGCTGTACACGGTGATGGTGCACCCCAAGCACCAGGGCCAGGGCCACGGCCGGGACCTGCTCGCCGCGGCCGCCGACGCGGCCCGCGGATTCGACGGCACGACCGCGATACGGCTCACCTGCCGCGGCGGCCAAGGCCTGGAGAGCTTCTACGGCTCCTGCGGATACCAGGAGGTCGGCCGGGTCCCCGGCGCGATCCGGGTCGCCCCCGGCGACGACCGCGACGACATCACCATGCTGCTCCCCCTGGCCTGACCCGACCCCACTGCAAGATCGGCCCCGCGCCGTGCTTCACTGGACGGTGCCCCTTTTCGTCGTCGGAAGACTGGATTGAGATGCTCCGCTACACGCTGATGCGCCTCGGTATCTTCGCGGGCTGCCTCCTCGTCGTCTGGGGCCTCGTCTACGCCGGTGCGTTCCCCCGCGGCTTCGGCGACTCCAACCTGCTGTGGGTCCTGCTGCTGTCCCTCGTCCTGTCGGCGCCGATCAGTTTCGTCGTGCTGCGCAAGGAGCGGGACCGCGCGTCGGTCCAGGTCTCGCAGCGGGTCGACCGGATGAAGGCCAACATCGAGGCCAACCGCAGCCAGGAGGACGACGTGGCCGACGAGGCCGCCGCCCCGGCCCGCAGCCAGACCTCCTGAACCGCGCGGACGGCTCCCAACCCCCACGCCGCAACTAGGCTTTGGCCCATGGGTGCCGTGAAGACCAAGCGGATGCCGCGGGCGGTCCGTGAGCAGCAGATGCTCGACGCCGCCGTGCGGACCTTCGGACAGCGCGGCTACATGGCCGCGTCCATGGACGAGATCGCCGAACTCGCCGGTGTCTCCAAGCCGTTGGTCTACCTCTACCTCAACTCCAAGGAAGACCTGTTCACGGCGTGCATCCGCCGTGAGGCCGACGCGCTGACCGAGGCGGTCCGCACCGGTGTCCGCCGGGAACTGCCCGCCGACCGCCAGCTCTGGGACGGGCTCCAGGCGTTCTTCGCGCACACCGCCGCCCACCCCGACGGCTGGTCGGTGCTGCACATCCAGGCCCGTACGCACGGCGAGCGGTTCGCCTCCGTGGTGGCGGCGATGCGCGAGGAACTCGTCACGTTCGTGACCCAGCTCATCGCCGTCGCCGCCCGGGAGGCGCACCGTGACCCCGACCTGGCGGAGGGGGAGGTGGCGGGCCTCGCCGAAGCCCTGGTCGGCGCCGCCGAGTCCCTCGCCGCCTGGGCCAACGCCACCCCGGGGGTGACCGCGAAGCAGGCCGCGACGACCCTGATGAACTTCGCCTGGGCGGGCCTGGGCAACCTGATGGAGGGGCGCCCCTGGTCCCCGCCCCACCCGACGACGTCCGATCCGGCCCGTCGCCGTCCGGGGACGCCGCGCTGACCGTCCGCGTCGGCTACCGGGGCGTTCCAGGTGGAACCACTCGGCCGTGCGGCCGGGATCCGTCGTACGGCGCCCCCGGACCGCCGGCACCCGCCAGGACCGTTCCGGACGACGGCACCGGGCCGGTTCCGGGGACCCCGCCCGGTCGTCCCGCTCAGGCCTCCCGCGCGCAGACCCGGCCGCGGACGTGCACCCGGTCCCGGTCCGGGCCTCGCAGTTCGAAGCGGCCGGTGCCGTCCGCCGTGTACAGCACCGTCGCCGGGAGCGGCACCGGCGCCCGGAACTCCGCCGTCACCCGGGCCCGTTCGGGCACCCCGTGGGCGGCGAGGCAGCGGGCGACCGTCCACATGCCGTGCGCGATGGCGCGGGGGAAACCGAAGAGCCGGGCGGTGGACGCGGAGAGGTGGATGGGGTTGCGGTCCCCGGAGGCGGCCCCGTACCGCCGCCCGACGTCGCCGGCGATCCGCCACTCGTCGACGACGGGCAGCGGCTCGTGCTCCGCGCGCGGTTCCGCACCGTCGTACGACGTCCGGTGCCGCGCGAGATAGGTGCTCCGCGACTCCCACACGACGGCCCCGCCGGCCCGCATCTCGGTCAGGACGGCGGCCTCGGTCCCGCGCCGGTGCGGGCGCAGCCCCTCGACGCGGGCGGCGACCTCGTACACCTCGTCCGCGGGCAGCTCCGCGTACCGGGAGATCTCGATGGACGTGTGCACGAGCCCGAGCAGCGGGAGCGGGAAGTCCCGGGCGCTCATCAGCTTCATGGCCAGCGGGAACCCGAGGACGTGGGGGTAGGTGACGGGCAGCCCCTCGGCCCCGGTGGCGAACCCGCAGACGCGCTCGTAGGCGGCGAGCCTCGGCAGGTCGGGGCGGAGCCCGGGGAGCACGAGCGGGGTGCGGGGGAACGCCGCGTCCCCAGCGGGCCTCTTGAAGGGCGACAGCAACGCCCCTCGCACGAACAGGGGCCCGAGGGCGGGCGGTCGGGTCAGTACGGTCACGGAGTCCGCCTTTCCGCTAAGCGCCCAGCAGGCTCTGCCCGCAGACCCGTACGACCTGGCCGTTGACCGCCCCCGACCCCGGCTGCGCCAACCACTCCACCGTCTCCGCCACGTCCCCCGGCGTCCCGCCCTGCCCCAGCGAGTTCATCCGCCGCCCCGCCTCCCGGATGAACAGCGGGATCGAGGCGGTCATCCTCGTCTCGATGAACCCGGGCGCGACGGCGTTCACCGTCACCCCGTGCTCGGCGAGCGCCCGCGGCGCGAGCCCCCGTACCAGCCCGACGATCCCCGCCTTGCTCGCGCCGTAGTTCGTCTGCCCCGCGTTGCCGGCGATCCCGGCGATGGACGCGGTGCCCACGATCCGCCCGCCGGCGTTGACCGCCCCGCGCTCCAGCAGCGCGTCCGTCGTGCGCAGCACGCTCCCCAGGTTCACGTCGAGCACCGAACCCCACCGCTCGGCCGGCATGTTGACCAGCCGCCGGTCCCGGGTGATGCCCGCGTTGTGGACGAGGACGTCGAGCCCCGCCGGCAGCGCGTCGGCGATCCGCGCCCCCGCGTCCGCCGCGGTGATGTCGAGCGTGAGCGCCTCCCCGCCGAGCCGCTCGGCGACCGCGCGGGCCTCCGCCCTGGCCGCCGGTACGTCGAGGACGACCACCCGCGCCCCGTCCCGCGCCAGCGTCTCGGCGACGGCCGCGCCGATCCCGCGCGCGGCGCCGGTGACCAGTGCGGTGCGCCCGGCGAGCGGCCGTTCCCAGTCGTCCGGTACGGCGACGGGGCCCGCGCCGACCTCGATCACCTGCCCGCTGACGTACGCCGACCGCGGGGAGAGCAGGAACCGCAGGGTGGACTCGGCGGACCGGGCGTCCCCTTCGAGGCGGACGAGGTTGACGGTCCTGCCCCGCCCCGCCTCCTTGCCCAGGGACCGGACGAACCCCTCCAGCGCCTGCTGGGCGGCGTACTGGTGGTGGTCCGTGTGGTCGAGCGGGGCGCCGAGCAGGACGATGCGGCCGCTCGCGGCGACCGACCGCACGACGGGGTGCAGGGCCGCGTGCACCTCGCCGAGCGCTTCGACGTCCCGTACGCCGGTGGCGTCGAGGACGACGGCGACGGGGGAGTCGGCCCCGGGCCGCAGGCCGGTGCGGGCCAGTACCGGCGTCAGTTCCGCGTCCAGATCCGGCTTGCCGGCGGTCAGCAGCAGCAACTCTCCGCTGAAGCCGGGACGTTCGGGGGACCGGCGGATCAGCTCGGCCGGTTGCGGCAGCCCGAGCCGCCGGGTGAGGAAACGGCCGGGCGCGGTTCCGGCGAAGCTCAGATAACGGTCTGCCATGCCCAGCCCCCACGTGCTTACTCTGGAGTAAGGTTACCGGAGGTAATCCTATGTCACCGGGTATGGAGAGGTCGAGATGAGCGCTGTGAGGTTCCCTCGCCGGGTCGCGGTGATCGGCGGCAGCCGGATCCCCTTCGCCCGCTCCGACGGCCCGTACGCCACCGTCTCCGACCAGCAGATGCTGACCGCGGCCCTGGACGGGCTCACCGACCGCTACCGGCTGGAACAGCCCGGCGCGGTGGGGGAGTTCGTCGCCGGGGCGGTGCTCGAGCACAGCCGGGACTTCAACCTCGCCCGTGAGACCGTCCTCGGCTCGAGGCTGGACCCGCGCACCCCTGCCTACGACATCCAGCAGGCCTGCGGCACCGGGTTGCAGGCGATCGTCGCCGCCGCCAACAAGATCGCCCTCGGGCAGACGGAGTCCGCCGTGGCCGGCGGCGCGGACACGGCGAGCGACGTACCCCTCGGCGTCAACGACGCGTTGCGCCGGATCCTGCTCGAAGCCCGCCGGGCGAAGTCCCTCGGCGGCCGGCTCGCGGCCCTCGCCAGGATCCGGCCCGGCCACCTCGTCCCCGACATCCCGCGCAACGCCGAGCCGCGCACCGGTCTTTCGATGGGCGAGCACGCGGCGGTGACCGCACGGGCCTGGGGGATCGGCCGGCGGGAGCAGGACGAACTGGCGGCGGCCGGCCACCAGCGGCTGGCGGCCGCGTACGAACGCGGCTTCTTCGACGACCTGGTGGTCCCGTTCCGCGGCCTGGCACGGGACCAGAACCTGCGCCCGGACTCCACCGTGGAGCGACTCGGCCGCCTCAAGCCGGTGTTCGGCACCGCGGACCCCGACCCGGCGATGACGGCCGGCAACTCGACCCCGCTCACCGACGGTGCCGCGCTCGTGCTGCTGGCCTCCGACGACTGGGCGGCCGAGCGCGGCCTGCGGCCGCTCGCGTACCTGACGGCCTGTGAGACCGCCGCGGTCGACTTCGTGCACGGCGACGTCGCGGACGGCGAGGACGGGCTGCTGATGGCGCCGGCGTACGCGGTGCCGCGCATGCTGGAGCGGGCGGGCCTCGACCTCGCGGCGGACTTCGACCTGATCGAGATCCACGAGGCGTTCGCCTCCCAGGTGCTGGCCACCCTCGCCGCCTGGGAGAAACGGGGACTGCCGGCCGTCGACCGGGACCGGCTGAACGTCAACGGCTCCTCGCTGGCCACCGGGCACCCGTTCGCCGCCACCGGGGCCCGGATCGTCGCGACCCTTGCCAAGGCGCTCGCCGAGCGGGAGAGTCCGGGGCGGGGGCTGATCTCCGTCTGCGCGGCGGGCGGTCAGGGGGTGACGGCCGTCCTGGAACGACCGTGACCCGGTCGGTGGGGGGCTGATGTGAGAGACCCTCACGTAACCTCCGGGATTGCACAGGTTTGGCCCCGTACCATCCCGGAAACCTCACAACGCCGCCACAGCGGAGCCGTACGCTCTCCGTCCAACCGCCGGTAACCCCTTTCGGAGGTCCGGCCCCGGTGAACGCCTCGCCGCATGAGGCACGTACGTGATGCAGCAAGCAGTTCACCGCTGCACGCCCGAGGAGCCGCCCCGTGTCCACTTCCTCCTTCCAGAACGCCGCCCCCGTCTCCTCCGGTGTCACGATCAGCGCCACGGACTACGACGGGAAGCCGATCCTGGTCGAGCCCCAGGTCCAACGGCTGGACGGGGCCGTGCGGGAGGCGTACGTACCGCCGTTCGCGCCGCCGATACGGCACGGCTCGCTCGCCGACCTGCCGTTCGAGAACGCCGAGCGGGAGCCGGACGCGGTGGTGCTCAGCCGCAAGACGGGCCCCGAGGACGGGCGCTGGGAGGACGTGACGGCGGCTCAGTTCGCCGAACAGGTGCTGGCGGTGGCGAAGGGGCTGATCGCGGAGGGCCTGATGCCGGGCGACCGGATCGCGGTCATGGCCCGGACGACGTACGAGTGGACCCTGCTCGACTTCGGCGCCTGGGCGGCCGGCCTGGTCACCGTCCCGATCTATCCGACCTCCTCCGTCTTCCAGACCCGCTGGATCCTGCACGACTCCGGCGCGGTCGCCCTGGTCACCGAGGCGAGCGCGCAGGCCGCCGCACTCGGTCCGGAACTCGACCGGCTGCCCGACCTGCGGCACCTGTGGGTGATGGACAAGGGGCACGTGGACCGGCTCGCCGAGGCGGGCGGGCACGTCCACGACGCCGAGGTCGGCGTCCGGCGGGGCATGCTCGGCCCCGACACCCTCGCCACCCTCATCTACACCTCGGGCACCACCGGCCGCCCCAAGGGCTGCGCCCTGTCGCACGGCAACTTCTTCGCCGAGGTCGACAACGCGATCGAACTCCTCTACCCGATCTTCAAGGCCCGCAACGACGAGGAGGTCTCCATCCTCCTCTTCCTCCCCATGTCCCACGTCTTCGGCCGGATGGTGGCGATCGCCTGCGTCCGCGCCCGGGTCCGCCTCGGCCACGCCCCCAGCCTCAAGGCCGAGGAACTGCTCCCGGACCTCGCCGCCTTCAAGCCGACCTGCCTCCTCACCATCCCGTACATGCTGGAGAAGGTCTTCAACACCGCCAGGGCGAAGGCGGAGGCGGGCGGCCGGGTCGCCGTCTTCGACCGCGCCACCGGCATCGCCCAGCGCTACGGCGAGGCACTGGAGGCCAGACAGACCGGCACCGGCGGCGGCCCCGGCCGCGCCCTGAAGACCGCCCGCGCCTTCTACGACCCGCTCGTCTACCGCCGTATCCGCACCGCCATGGGGGGCAGGGTCCGCCACATCATCTGCGGCGGCTCACCGCTGGGCCGCCGCCTCGCCGCGTTCTACGCCGGCGCGGGCATCGAGATCTACGAGGGCTACGGCCTGACCGAGACCACCGCCGCCGCCACCTGCACCCCGCCGCTCAAACCCCGGCTGGGCACGGTCGGCTGGCCGATGCCCGGCACCAAGGTCCGGATAGCCGCCGACGGCGAGATCCTGATCGCGGGCGACCACGTCCTGCGCGGCTACTGGGACCCGGCGGCCGGCGGGGTCGTCCCCGCCACCCGGGACGGCTGGCTGGCCACCGGTGACATCGGTGAACTCGACGACGAGGGCTACCTCACCATCACCGGCCGCAAGAAGGAGATGCTCATCACCGCCGGCGGCAAGTCGGTGGCCCCCGCCCCGCTGGAGAACTGGCTGCGCTCGCACCCCCTGATCTCCCAGGTGATGCTGGTCGGCGACGGACTGCCCTACGTCAGCGCGCTGATCACCCTGGACCGGGACGGCCTCACCCACTGGCGGCAGATGAACGGCAAGCACCCGGTGCCGCCGGAACTCCTCCTGGACGACGCGGAGTTGCGCGCCGTCCTGCAACGGGCCGTCGACGAGGCCAACAAACTCGTCTCCCGCCCCGAGTCCATCCGCCGCTTCACCGTGCTCCCCGTCGACTTCACCGAGGAGGCGGGCCACCTGACCCCGTCGATGAAGCTCCGCCGCGACACGATCATGAAGGACTTCGCGACCGAGATAGAAAGCCTGTACGCCAAGTAGTTCAGCGCCGCTCAGTGTCAGCGCCCCGACAGGGGCGCTGGGGGTCCCCCCCGGCCGGAGGCTGGGGGAGGAACTGCGCGACCAGCCCCCCCGGCGCCGCACCCGAAGAACCGTCGGCCGCCTCGCTCACCCCTCCTCGGCCAGCCGGTCCAGCCACTCCCGCAACAGCTGCTGCTCCGCCCCACTGAGCACCGTCTGCTCGGGAAGCCGGGCGCGCAGCGCCCGCGCCGCCCCGGCCGGCCCCGCGGCGCGCACCGCCGGCTCCTCGGTGGTGATCGCCGTGACCATCGCCTCCCTCAGGGTGCCGAGCAGCGCCGGGTCGCGGTCGGACTCCGGCATGGACAGCCAGGTGAGGACGGCGCCGCGGGCCGTGGCGTGGATGACGTCGGCCGCGAGCGGCTCGCTCACGCGCAGCAGCCCGGCGACGGCGAGCCGCCGTACCCGGCCGCGGAGGATCTCGAGGCCGGTCCGGAAGGCCGGCGAGTCCCGGCGCGAGACGTCGCCGTACATCAGCGAGTACAGCGCGGGGTTCTCCAGGCCGAACCGGACCGCCAGGTCCCAGCTGTCCCGCAGGTCCTGGATCGGGTCCTCGGGGTCGGGGTCGACCTTCTTGCTCGCGAGGAAGGTGGCGAAGCCGTGCTCGGCCACCGCCTCCAGCAGCCCCTCCTTGTCGCCGAACAGCCGGTAGATGGCCGGGGGCTGGAGCCCCGCGGCGACGGCCACCGCGCGTGTGGTGAGGGCGTCCCGTCCGGCGCGCTCCAGCAGGGCGATGGCGGCGTCGACGACGCGTCGGCGGGTGTCCGTGTCACGTGGTTCCGAGGGCATGCCTCGATGATATCGCCGATACCGCTACTTCGCTTCCATCGTTAGTATCGATGTTACGCTGAAATTGTTACCATCGATATCGTCTCGTGGAGGACATCGTGATCATCGTGACCGGAGCGACCGGACAGCTCGGCAGCCGGATCGTGGCGCGACTGCTGGACCGGGTGCCGGCCGACCGGGTCGGCGTCAGCGTCCGGGACCCGAAGAAGGCGCGGGCTCTCGCCGACCGGGGGGTGCGGGTGCGCCAGGGCAGCTTCACCGAGCCGGAAGGACTCGCGCACGCCTTCGAGGGCGCGTCCCAGATCCTGCTCGTCTCCGTCGACCGGATGGGTGAGGAGACCGTACGGCAGCACCGCGCCGCCATCGAGGCCGCGGCCGCGGTCGGCGCCCGCCGGGTCGTCTACACCGCCCAGATGGGCGCGAGCCCCACCTCCCGCTTCCAGGCCTGCCGCGACCACGCGGCCACGGAGCGGGACCTGGCCGACTCCGGCCTGTCCTGGACCTCGCTGCGCAACGGCTTCCACGCCACCAGCGGGCTCGACTTCCTGACCCAGGGCCTGGCGTCCGGACGGGTCGCCCTGCCCGCCGACGGCCCCGTCTGCTGGACGGCCCACGACGACCTGGCGGAGGCGGCCGCCGTCGTGCTGGCCGACGAGGGCCGCTTCGAGGGGCCGACGCCCCCGCTGACCGGCTCGGAGGCGCTCACCTTCGCCGACCTCGCCGAACTGGCCGGGGCGACCAGGACCACGGTCGCCGACGACGAGTTCGTCCGCCATCTGGTCGGCGGCGGGGTCCCGGAGGAGACGGCCGGACACCTGCTCGGCATCTTCACCGCGGCCCGCGAGCACGAGTTCGCGACCGCCGATCCCGCCCTGGCGGACCTGCTCGGCCGCGAACCCGTCTCCATGCGGACACTGCTGCGCGAGCGCCTGGCCGGGTGAGGGGCCGCCCGCCTGGTGCATTCCGGCGGAAAACGACGAGAAGGTACCGAAAGGGGGCCGGAAGGGTACCGAGAAGGGGCCGGGAAGACGCCGGGAAGACTCCGGGGGAACGTCAAGAAGACGCAGGGGAGCCACAGGGGGGCGTAGGGGAAACACGGAATTGAATACAGCTGCCTCCGGCGGGTCGCCGCGGTCTTCCGTGCTTCCCCGCACCCCGCTCCCGTGAGAAAAGGCAGGAGCCCCGTCGCCGGATGGCGCGGGGCTCCTTGGGTACTGCACTCAGTATGCGATCAGACTTGGTTTGTCTGGGATCAGACGGGGGTGACGTTCTCCGCCTGCGGACCCTTCGGGCCCTGCGTGACGTCGAAGCTCACCTGCTGGTTCTCCTCGAGAGAGCGGAACCCGCTGGCGTTGATCGCGGAGTAGTGGACGAAGACGTCGGGGCCGCCGCCTTCCTGGGCGATGAAGCCAAAGCCCTTTTCGGCGTTGAACCACTTCACGGTTCCGGTAGCCATAAGCCCTCCTTGGGCTCAAAAGGGTCGCCCTGCTCCAGAACCTGCAAGTGTGAAAACAAACTAAGTGCCGCACAACTGCATATGTCTGAAAACGACGAGAGCCCGCGGTTACATGCTCCGCAGGCTCTGTACTGCAAGGGAAACCAAACTGCAACTTGCGGCGAGCCTAGCATGTGGGCAGCCGAATGCAACAGAGGCCAAGATCACGTCACCCGGACGTTTGAATGATCCCGGTGGGGCTTGACGGCGGGGGCGGTCTCAGCACCGTACCCCATGGGGTCTAGCCTCGCGATGTGGACAATTCTCGCACCCGGCCGCGCGTCGGACACATCCAGTTCCTGAACTGCCTGCCCCTGTACTGGGGGCTCGCGAGAACCGGCACCCTCCTCGACTTCGAGCTCACGAAGGACACCCCGGAGAAGCTCAGCGAGCGACTGGTGCACGGGGACCTCGACATCGCCCCCATCACCCTGGTCGAGTTCCTGCGCAACGCCGACGACCTGGTCGCCTTCCCGGACATCGCCGTCGGCTGCGACGGCCCCGTGATGTCCTGCGTGATCGTCTCGCAGGTCCCGCTGGACCAGCTGGACGGCCGCCGGGTCGCCCTCGGCTCCACCTCGCGCACCTCGGTACGCCTGGCCCAGCTGCTGCTCGCCGAGCGCTACGGCGTCCAGCCCGACTACTACACCTGCCCGCCCGACCTCAGCCTGATGATGCAGGAGGCGGAGGCGGCGGTACTGATCGGCGACGCGGCCCTGCGCGCCAACCTGCTGGACGGCCCGCGCTACGGCCTCGAGGTGTACGACCTCGGCGCGCTGTGGAAGGAGTGGACGGGGCTGCCCTTCGTCTTCGCGGTCTGGGCGGCGCGCCGCGACTACCTGGAGCGCGAGCCGGGCATCACCCGTGAGGTGCACACCGCCTTCCTCGACTCCCGCGACCTCTCCCTGGAGGAGGTCGCCAAGGTCGCCGAACAGGCCGCCCGCTGGGAGGCCTTCGACGAGGCGACCCTGGCCCAGTACTTCACCACCCTCGACTTCAGCTTCGGCGCGCCGCAGCTCGCGGCGGTCGCCGAGTTCGCCCGCCGGGTGGGCCCGACGACCGGGTTCCCGGCGGACGTGAAGGTCGCTCTGCTGGAACCCTGACAGGCAATAGGCTGCTGCGTGGACTCCGGGGGGTCCGGACTCTCTCAGGGGTGGGGGGACGCATGCAGCCGCTCGCGGATGACGAACCGACGGCCGTGGGGCCCTACCGGCTGCTCGGCCGGCTCGGCTCCGGCGGCATGGGCCGGGTCTACCTCGGCCGGTCGGCGGGCGGCCGTACGGTCGCGGTGAAGATCGTGCACCCGCACTTCGCGCCGGACGAGGAGTTCCGGGCCCGGTTCCGCCGCGAGGTGGCCGCCGCCCGGAGGGTCGGCGGCGCCTGGACGGCCCCCGTACTGGACGCCGACCCGGACGCGCCGGTGCCCTGGGTCGCCACCGCCTACGCGGCCGGACCCTCCCTGACAGCCGCCGTCACCGACGGCGGTCCGCTGCCCGCGCACACGGTACGGGCGCTCGGCGCGGGGCTCGCGGAGGCGCTGGCGGCCGTCCACGAACTGGGCCTGGTGCACCGGGACGTGAAGCCGTCCAACGTGCTGCTCACCCTGGACGGGCCGCTGCTCATCGACTTCGGCATCGCCCGGGCGACCGACGGCACCGCGTCGCTGACGTCCACGGGGGTCTCGATCGGCTCACCGGGATACATGTCTCCCGAACAGATCCTCGGCAAGGGCGTCACGGGCGCCGCGGACGTCTTCTCGCTGGGGGCGGTGCTGGCGTACGCGGCGAACGGGGAGCCGCCCTTCCGGGGCGACTCGTCGGCCGCGCTGCTCTACAAGGTCGTCCACGAGGAACCGGAACTCGGCTCGTTGAGCGGTGAGTTGCGGGCGGTGGCCGAGGCGTGTCTGGCCAAGGAGGCGGGGGAGCGGCCGGGGCCTGCGGAGCTGGCCCGGCGGCTGGCTCCGCAGGGGGCCGCGCGGCTGGTGACCGGCGGGTGGCTGCCGGGGGCGCTGGTGGAGCGGGTGAGCCGGAGCGCCGTACAGGTGCTGAACCTCGACGCGGGCGCGGACGCGGCGGCGGACGTGGCGGAGGCATCCGGGTCGGGGCCGGTGGGGTTCAGCAGTCCCTCGGTGGGGGAGTTCGGGCCACCACCGCCGGAACCGCCCCTTGAGGCCGGGGCTTCCGTGACTCCTGTGACCGCTGGGGCCGCTGGTCTGGACCCGTCGCCCGGAAAGGTGTCGGTGAGCGTCGCGGCGACCGCCGTACCCGCGGAGGGCGGGCGCGGGCGCCGGGTCAGCTGCACGGTGGCGCTGGCCGTGGCCGGTGCCCTGGCCGTGGCGACGGTCGGACTCGGCTTCCTGGCACGAACGTGGCTCCACGGCGACGACGGCAGCAGCGCGGGGTCCAACCAGGCGGGCTCCACCCCTGGCTCCTCGGGTGGCGCCACGGCGTCCGGGGGCGCGATCCCGGCCTCCTACCTCGGCACCTGGGAGGGCACGGCCACCGCCCTGGAGGGCAACCTCCCCATGGGCACCTTCCGGGTCACCGTCGTGCAGGCGACCGTCGGCGCGGAGCTCGGCCGACTGCGCCAGACCGACCAGCTGGGCGGGGTCTGCACGGACGTCCTCACCCTGAAGTCGGTGACGAGGACGAGGCTCGTCGCCTCCTCCACGGGCGCCAAGGGCAACCACGACGGCTGCGACCCCGACACGAACACCGTCTACCTGACCCCGGACCACGACACCCTGGTCTACACCTCGGACAGCTCGGCAGAGGGCAACCCGGTGTCCGTGATGACGAAGACGTCGGGCTGACCCACCGCCCCTGTCCTACTGCGGTGTCGTGACCGTGACGTGTTCGCCGGTGCCCAGGTGCAGCATGCCCTTGCCGGGCTGGATGGGGCCGCCGACCATGGCGCGGGTCGTGCGGATGCCGATCAGCTCGCCGGAGCCGGACTCCTGCGGGGAGAGCAGGATGCCCCGGCGGGCCTTCTTGGCGTCGACCTGCCAGCCGGAGAAGCCGTCGCAGATCTCGTCCTCGTCACCCGCGATGACGACCGCCAGGCCCTCCTCGGCCCCCCGCTCCACGATCCGCTTGAAGAC
Source organism: Streptomyces sp. NPDC006655 (assembly GCF_040703965.1). Lineage (NCBI taxonomy): Bacteria > Bacillati > Actinomycetota > Actinomycetes > Kitasatosporales > Streptomycetaceae > Streptomyces > Streptomyces sp. NPDC006655. The sequence goes on from NZ_JBEYJU010000112.1 coordinate 13,811, forward strand.
GTCCTCGGCGTCGCAGTCGTCCAGCACCTCGGCGTCGTCCACGAGGACGACGACCGGATCGGCCGGGGTGGCGGTGTTCACCAGCTCCTCCAGCTCGTCCTCGTCGACGTCCCGTCCGGTGAAGACCTTCAGCACCCCTTCCCGGCCCTCGAGTTCACGCAACGGGGACTGCCGGGGCGCGGCGATCACGATCCGTACGCCGTTGGCGAGGTAGGAGCGGGCGAAGCCCAACAGGCTCGTGGACCGGCCCGACTTGGCCGGTCCGCCGATCACGAACGCCGGCACACCCTGGGCGAGGTCCGGTCCGAAGGCGGTCAGTTCGTCACCGCCGACACCGACCAGCGCCCACAGCTTGGAGGCCGTCGCGGCGGGGTCCCGCATCGCCCAGGCCTCCTCGAAGGAGATCCGGCCGGGCAGCACGTCCACCCGGAACGGCCGCCGTGCGCGCGGCACCTGCGCGTCCCTGGCCTCGGCCGCCTCGGCGATCGCGACGATCGCGGCGGCCTGCCCCTGCCCGGTGGTGTCCGCGGAGAGCAACGCGAACTGCGTCTCCGCGGCCGTCTCGCTGCGGAACGCGCGGCCCGGCGGGATCTCCTCCGGCACCTTGCGGGAGTTGATGTCCAGCATGGAGAAGTCGGCGCGGTCGGCGAGCCGCAGCCCGTACTTGTCCTCGGTGAGGGAGGAGATCCGCCCGGCCAGGATCTGCCGGTCACCGGTGAGGACGAGATGGATGCCGACGCTCGCGCCCTCCCGCATCATCACCATGATCTGGTCGGTGAGGTCGCCGTGGTTCAGCTCGCCGAGGGTCGGCAGCCAGCCCTCCCAGCGGTCGAGCAGCAGCACGATGTGCGGCAGCCGCTCCGCCTCCGGAACGGCCGCCCGCTGCTCACCGACGTCCGCGAACCCCCGCTCCGCCAGCAGTTCCTGACGCCGCGACAGCTCCCCCGACAGCCGTGCCATGAGCCGCTGGACGCGCTCGGTCTGGTTCCGGCCGACGACCGCACCGCAGTGCGGCAGCCGGGTCAGCGCGTTCAGCGCGCCGTTGCCGCAGTCGATGCCGTAGAGGTGGACGTCGGCACAGGAGTTGGTGCGGGCCAGCGAACCGGCGATGGTCCGCAGCACCTGCGAACGCCCGGTGCGCGGGGCACCCGCGACGATGAGGTGCCCGAAGGTCGCGAAGTCCACGGCGACCGCACGGCGCGCCTGGTCGGCGGGCAGGTCCTCGACACCGTACGGGGCGGCGGGCAGCGCGCCCTGCGCCCGGACGGCCGGCACGTCGTCCAGCAGGAGGGTGTCGTCGAGGGCGGGCAGCCACGGGGAGTGCTGGGCCGGGATGCCGAGCGCGGTGTTGGCCTCGCGCACGGCGTCGACGAGCACCTTCAGGTCGGTGATCTCGTCGTCCTCCTTCGTCTCCGACCTGGGCTTGCGCAGCGCCGCCCGTCCGAGGTCCTGCCAGGACAGCGCCCCGGCCCAGGGGGCGAGGGTGGCCGGATCGGCGGCGCCCGGCCGCCGGCCGCCGACCCGCCCCGACTGGAAGGGGACCAGCGAGGCATGCCCCAGCCGGACGTACGCCCGGCCCGGCGTGCTCTTCGCGATGTGCCCGGCGTCGGGCGCGTCGATGACGTCGGTCGACTCACCGGCGTCGGTCACGCGCAGCGCGATGCGGAGGTTGGTGTTGGCACGGATCTCGGGGGAGACGACGCCGGAGGGCCGCTGGGTGGCGAGGAGCAGGTGGATCCCGAGGGAACGCCCGCGCTGGGCGATGTTCACGAGTCCCGTGACGAAGTCGGGCAGATCGCGCACCATGGACGCGAACTCGTCGATGACGATGAGCAGTCGGGGCACCGGCGGGTGCGACGGGTCCCTCCTGACCAGGTCCTGGTAGTCCTCGATGTCCTTGGCGTCGGCGGCGGCGAGGATGTGCTCGCGCCGCTTCAGCTCGGCGCCCAGGGACTCCAGGGCGCGTTCCACCAGGTGGGCGTCGAGGTCGGTGACCATGCCCACCGTGTGCGGCAGCTTCACACAGTCCTTGAACGCCGAGCCGCCCTTGTAGTCGACGAGGACGAAGGTCATGTTCTCGGGGGTGTTGGCGACGGCGAGCGCGGCCACGATGGTCTGAAGCAGCTCGGACTTGCCGGAACCGGTGGTACCCGCGATGAGCCCGTGCGGGCCGTCGCGCCGCAGGTCGATGCCGAAGGGACCGTCGTACGACTCCCCGATGACGGCCATGGTCGACTGCCCGCCCATCCGCCACCGGGCGGCGATCGCGTCCCGCGTGGGCGGCTCCAGCTGGAGCACGTCGAGCAGCCGGCTGGCGGCGGGCAGCGCCGAGTCCTCGCTCTCCCCGCTGATGTCCCGCAGCGGGGAGAGCGAACGGGCGAGCCGGGCGCACCAGGCGGCGGAGACGAAGTCGGGCCGCACGTTCCGCTTGCGCAGCGCCCCGCTCTGCTCGACGCGCAGCCGCAACTCCAGCTCCTGCGGCGCCTGCTCCTCGCCGGTGTCGGCCTGGGGATGCCAGGCCTGGAAGGAGGGGAAGCCGCCGACGGCCTGCTGCGGTACGGCCGCCGCCGCGTCCTGGCCCGCCACCGGCTCGGCGACGACGACGCCCTGGCACTCCCCGGGCAGGAACCGCTCCTCCTCGTCGAGGCAGAGGGAGTGGATGGCCACCCCCGGCCCCTCCCGCAACAGCCGGACGACACCGGGCAGCGACCGCAGCCGCCGCGATCCGTCCCATACGACGACGATGTCCGGGTCGGAGAACGCCGGGCCGTCCGCCTTGTTGCGGCCACCCTGCTTGAGGGCCTTCTGCCGGCCGTCGAGGAGCTGCGTGAGCTCGCCGACGCGGGCGCCGACGGTCTCGGAGTCGGTGCCGATGAGCACGTTGACGTCCTGGCCGCTGCCCGGACGGGAGTGCGGCAGCCAGCGCACCCAGTCCCAGCGGGTGCCGGCGTCGTGGTCGGTGAGGACGTAGAACTGCACGTCCATGGGACTGTGCAGGACGGCGGTCTGCGCAACGGCCCAACGCCCCAGCGCATGCGCGGAGTCACCGGGTCCGGCGACGCCGATCACCCCGAGGTCGCGCAGCGACAGGCCGACCGGGGCGTCCTCGATGTACCAGCGGACCTTGCGCTTGTGCTCGTCCTGCTCGGGGTCGTCGAGCTCGACCTCGGAGGGGACGCGTCCGGTGCCGAAGCGGATCAGCAGGTGGTCGGCGTCGGTACGGCGCCGCTCCCACAGCCGGGTCCGCGGCCCGGTGCCGTACGTCAGCACGGCGGCGGGGTCCGGCACCGCGCTGCGCCGCTCCGACCGCTCGGCGACGAGGGCCTCCTGTGCCTCTCCCTCGATCCGCGCCTTGTGCTCCTTGTACTCCTTGAGCTGCTTGGCGTGGGACTTCCTGCCGTGCTTCTTGTCCATGAAGTAGTTGCCGAAGAGCATGACCGGACTCATCAGCGCCATGATCAGGTAGTACCAGCGCCCGAACATGAGGACGGAGACGACGGCACCGACGAGCGGCAGCAGCGCCATCAGCCAGGGCAGCGGCCGGGCCTCGTAGTCGCCGGGCGGGTTCGGCAGCGCGAAGTGCGTCTGCCGGTCGGCGGGACGCAGCCGCGGGGGCCGGTTGTAGTCGAGCCCGGCACCGTCGTCGGACCACTTGAGCGCGGCGTTCGGGGGCGCGTACGAGGTGATCTCGAACAGGCTGTTGCCGAGAGCGAGTTGGGCGCCGAGCGGCCAGTCGTCGTCGCCCTTGATTTCCTCCCCGTCCAGCCGGGCGTCCGCGGTGTGCACCTGGAGTTTGCAGGTGCCGTCGATGGAGATGGAGAGGGTCGCGGCGCGCGCCGGCAGTTCGGGGTCCTCGACGCGGAGGTGGGAGGCGGCCCCGGTGCCGATGTCGTACCGCCCGACGCCGAGCCGGTGCACGGCGCCCGCGGCCGGGCCGCCCGCGACCCGGAACTCCACGATGCCGGTGGGCTCCCCCATCAGGCAGCCGGCGGGATCGTGCAGGGAGACGACGACACCGTCACGCAGCGGCGAGCCGACGACGGTGGCGGCGGGGTCGAGGGCGTACCCGTCGACGTAGGCCTGCGGGCCGGACACCTGGAAGGGGGCGGCCTGCCCGCGGTGCGCGCCGATGGGGATGACCTGGGCGCCGCCCCCGTCGGCGGCCGGGAACCCGGAACCGACCTGCCGGGCCAGTTCCCGGGCGACGTCACCGACCGTCGACTCGGGATCCGCGTCGAGCACCACGTCGGCGGTGGCGCCGCCGACCGGATCGACGACCGTCAGACTCAGGCGCACGTTGTCTCCCCCTCGCAGGCCCGGCACATCCGCAGTGACCTTAGCCGGAACCCGGCCGGAGGGCTTTCCCGGGTGCAACGGGAGTGCGCCGGTTCACGATTCCCTCGCACAAGGTCCCTGCGGCCACCCGTGTCCCACCCGTAGGATCTTTGCTCGTGCGGACGGCCGGGCCATGGCCACGGATCCGCGCGATCGGCGCCACGGGGGCAGGCCCTGCGGCCACACGAACGGGAGGGGGCCGTCATGGCCGGCAAAGACACGGATCTCACATATGCCGAGATGGAGAAGGTCGCGGGCGACCTGATCAAGGACATGCACGAGCTTGAGGACAAGATCAAGAACGTGGAGAAGCGGGTCAGCGCCCTGGTGGAGAACGGCTTCACCACCCAGAAGGCCTCGGGAGCGTACGACGACTCCATGAAGGACTTCACCAAGGGCGCGACGAAGACGATCCAGGGCCTGCACGGCCTCTCGGACTTCCTGAAGAAGGCGAAGGAAGCGTACGAGCAGCTGGACGACCAGCTGGCGAAGCAGGCCAAGGGCTGATCACCGCCTCGGCAGAGCAGGGCCCACGTCGGTGCGATGGAGCGGTCGGCTGTCGCACCGGCGGGTTGTGTGCGGATGTTTTACCAGGTGTCGCGACGGGGGTAGTTGTGTCTGATCAGACGGCTGATCTCTCACGCATCAAGGAGAGCGCTCGCTCGATTTCCAGAATCCACAAGGAGTTCGCCGGAAACGCGAATCCGGCGAAGGGCCTTGGGGTGCCCGTCTTCGGTGAACAGGGCCTAGTCGACGTCTTCGACGACTTCGGCGACAACTGGAGGGTTCACCGTGGCCGGCTGCTGGACGAGTTGGAGAAGCTCTCGAAGATCCTCACCGCCGCGGCGAAGGGCTACGAGGACATTGATCACCAACTCGCCGACGCCTTGCGCGGCACGGATGCCAAGCCGGCCGGGCCCGTGGGAGGGGCGAAATGACGCGCCCTCGGGCCGACGAGTGGTCTGTCATCGGGGAGCCGGCCGATCCGGTACCGGGCGATCCGGACGAAGTCGCCAGGCTCGGTCGGGATTTGCGGAAAACCGCCGAATCCATCAAGAAGCAAGCTGCGGAGATCAAGGCACTTTCCTCGGTCGAAGCCTGGAAGAGCAAGGCGGCGACGGAATTCCGGCAGCAGGCGGCAGAGGCCGAGGGGAAACTGCGCAAGGCCTTCCAGCGCTATGACGCAGCGGCCGACGCGCTGGGCGAGCGGGTTCTGGACGGTTCGTCCTCCACCGAGTACGCCTCGGAGCTCCACCGGGCGCAGCAGATGGCCGACAAGGCGCTCCGGGACGCCCGGACCGCCGACGAAGAGCACCGGGCGAGCGGGAGTGCCCTCGACAAGCTGCCCAAGGACACCCCCGACGACGATCCGGGCCGCAAGAAGCTGCAGAAGCGCCAGGAGGCCGCCGGTTCGGCGCTGGAGCGGGCCAAGAGGGACTTGGAGACGGCGAAGGAAGTCCGGGACGCGGCGGCCAAGCGAGCCCGCGACGCGATCCGGCACGCCATCGATCACGACGGCCTCAAGGACAGCCGCTGGGACAAGTTCAAGGGGTGGGTGCACGATCACGCGGGGGCGATCGAGACGCTCCTTGCGTGGAGTGGCTGGATCGCCACCATCTGCGGGACGCTGTCCTTGATGGTGGGATGGATCCCGATCGTCGGTCAGGCGCTCGCCGGCATCCTGGGCAGTATCGCACTGCTCGCCACCCTGGTGTCACTCGTGGGGCACCTTCTGCTGGCCCTGTCGGGTGACGGAAGCTGGTTCGACGTCGCCCTCGACGTGGTCGGGCTCGTCACGCTGGGCATCGGCCGTGGTGCCATCGCGGGAGCCAAGGGCGCGTCGCTGGCCGCCAAGGCCACCGCGAGGTCCGCGGCGGGACGAGCTCTCAGGGCCGGTATCAGGGCAAGGCCCGGCACGGCCGCCTATCAGCGGGCCGTGAACCAGACGTGGAAGCAAGCCAACGCGCTCAGCGGCGGTGCCCTGAGGGGGAAGGCCGGTGTCGAGGCCATCGCCGGAGCGCCGAAGGGATGGAATCCGGGAACCGCCCGGCTCATGGACGCCTTCAGCCCGAAGTCGATCGGCAAGGAGACATGGGAAGGCCACAAGGGCGTCAAGGACCTTCGGTTGAGCAACCTTCGGCAGATGGGTGACGGCTCCGCCTGGGCGGGAGCCCGGCCGCGGATCGGGGACAGCGGCATCGCCGGGCTGGAGAAGAGCATGGGGCAGATCTCTGAGTCCCTGCGGGCCGACGATGCGGTGAAGGCGGCCAGCGGTGTATTCAAGACACAGACCCGGATCTGGGCAGGCTCGACCTCTGTAGCCTCGGCCACCGACCTTGTCGACAAGGGCGAGATCACGGGCTGGATCGGCGATCATGTCGGGATCAGCGGGCTGGACGACGGGCTCTGGTCGGCGACCGGGGTCAAGGGCGCCACGACGACGGGCGGCGGGTGAGCGGACAGGTGAAGGCCGAGCAGCGGACAACGGCGGAAGCGCCGGGCAGACGGGGCGTCCTGGTGCGTCCCAGAGGTATGCGCCCGCACAACGCCGATGTCGTACGCCGGGCTCGTCTCTATGCCGACGGAAAGACCCTCGTCGTACGCGACCAGCGACTGCGTGAGCGCCGGTATCCGGTCGGCGCCGGAGGCATTCGGCGCGCCGCGTTCCTCCCGCCGCCCCCCGACGTGTGGGAAACCGTCACCAAACGGCCTGCGGAACGCTGGGGCGTGCTCGTCTTCGAGGACGAGGAAGGGCGCGAGGTCCTGTGCGTCCCGCTCGCCGAGTGGCTGCCGGAAGCCGGTGTCGTAGGCATCCTGGACCTGAAACCGGCGAAATGCCTGGACCGGACCGGGCTGCGGGAGCTGGCCGCCGCCCTCGGTGTCCCGGTGGAGGAGAAACCAGGTTCGAAGACCGGTGAACGCGAGCCCTTGGAACGGACCTCAGGACCCACTCAGGACCGTGCGGTTCACCGCGAACTACCCCGCTGGCACAGCTGGACCAGAGGACTCGGGTTCCTCGGCTGGCTCGTCGCTCTCGTCGTTGCCTTCGCGTCCGATGTCGACTGGTGTCTGCCGATCGCCGCGGCCGCGCTGCTCGCCGTACCGGCAGCCGACGCTGTGGTGCGCGTCGGAGCGTGGTGGCGAAACCGAGGGGACGACGACCGACGGTTCGCCGACGCGGTGGTGATCACTCCCGAGCCGGTTCCAGGCGAGGGGGCCACACCGAGGTTCCGTCGTACGGCGTCCGTACGCGTGCTGCCTGGTGACGTGGTGCTGACCGACACCGTCGGTCGGGAGCGGTGGCTCGGACGCGATGGCGCGCGCGGCGTCGCGCGGCTCGTACGGCTCGTGTCTGCGGGGGACAGGGAGCCGCTGGGCGTCGAGTTCAGGGACCGCGGTGGCGAGGTTCGGGCGCTGTTGCCATGGCGGTACTGGTTCGCCGGTCCGCAGGGCCTGAGCCGTTGGGAGGAAACGGTCTCGGCGCTCTCGGTTTCCGCAGTGGACGAGGAACTGTGCAGCGCCAGGCGCCGCACGGAGGCCACGGAGCCCTGGTGGAACGGTCACCCCCTGGCAGCGGACGCCCGGACGATGTCTCCCCTGCCTGCCAAGGACGCCCGGACAGAGACGAGTTGGCACAGCTCTGTGATCGGCGGCAACGAGTTGTTGGTCGTTCCTCTCCTCAGCCTCGTCCTGCTCGCCGGAGTCTTCGGTGACACCCTTGCGGTGCGCCTGGCCGGTGTGTTCTCGGCTGTGACCATCGTGGCCGAATGGGCCCCGGTCGCGACGAAGTCGCTGTTCAGCCGCTTCCACTACGACAAGCCGGACAAGAATGCGTGACGCCACCGGCCGGACCGACGACACCGGAGCCACTGTGACCGCGAACGTGGACAGCACCCGCTCTCCCGCTTCCCCCGCCGACTACCGGCTGCTGCTGCCGGACGGCTGGTTCCGGGTACGGATCGACCCGGAGGGGCGCGAACGCTCGGTCGACGCCTTGGTCGACCTTCAGTTCGCGGGAGTCGACAACGCACCTCACCTCAAGCGGCAGCTACGCGACGAACTCCTGACTCAGGCCACGGCGGCCTACCGGGACGGGGGAATCGAGCTGTATCTGAGCCTCCAGCAGGCGGGCCCCCTCACGATTCCAGCCTCCCTGCTGATCATGTTGGTGCGACCCGCATCCGGCACAGTCCAGCCCGATCCGACCGAACTGGCCAGGCGTCTGTCGGCCGACATGGACGCCGAAGCCACGGTCGTGGAGCTGGCGGCGGGCACGGTGGTCCGGGTGCGCCGCGATACAGGGCGACCGGACACTCCTGCTCCGGACGGCGCGCCCGGAAGCGCTGGCGAGGTGCTGCCCTCGGTCACGGTGGACTACCAGCTGCCCGTGCCGGGAACCGCGGCGCACCTCCTGCTGACCTTCTCCACCCCCCTTCTGCAGATCGCCGACGCCATGGTCGAGCTCTTCGACGCGGTGGCCGGCTCGCTCACCTGGTTGGACGGTGACGGTACCCATGAGTGACATCGAGACATGCGGCATCATCTGTCCGACGGACTGGGTGCCGCTGGCGCTCGACCCGTCGGACGACGTGAAGAGGTGGGCCAAGAACACCGCGACGGAACTCTGCGAGCGGAGCAGCGCGGCCGGTTACAAGCTGGACAGCAGCACCCTGCGGAAGGACCTGCGGGGCTGGGCCGAGGACAGCCGCAGCCGTGCTCCGCTGTACGGCTTCGCCTTCTACCCCGACGGGTTCGACACTGCTCTGGCTCTTCTGGAGGTCGAGGTCGTCCGGCCCGACGACACGGTGCCCCGGTTCTCTCTCGACTGGCTGGCCGACACCTTCAGCGCACATGACTTCGGACCTCCGCAGATCTCCCATCCCGAACTGCCGATCGGCCCCGCCGTGCGGCTCCGCCAGAACTTCGCGGCGGACGGCATGCCCCGCAGCGGCCCCGGAGTGCTGCTCCAGACCGTCACGTTCGGAATCCTCCCCAAAGGCACCGACAACGCCGTCGTGCTTCAGGTGTCCTGGAGTGTGCCGGGCATCGACGAGGAGATCGAGGAGGCCGCGGACAGCATCGTGCGGACGCTGACGGTGGGGTTCTGAGCCGACCGAGCCAGGCGGCCGGTGGAAGGATGCACTCGTGGAGTGGGTCAACTGTGCTTGTCGTCCCTCCTGAGGGCGACCGGCGCTGCAAGCTCCGTTCGTCTCAACGCGCGATGGTGGCACTGGTGTACCTGTGCGAACACACCCCCACTCGCGTAAATTGCTGCACACGCCCGCCGAGTGCGACAGGGGCGGCGACGGACGGGCCGCCAGCACTCGGCGAACTGGAGGCCGAGGCAGCGGATCTCTGAGTTCGGCGACATCGAACTGTCAAGCGCGCGACGGGCATAGCCGAGGACACCCATGTCGGCGTGGCACGTTTCCTCGCATGCCGTGCCGTACGGGAACTGCGCGAGCGTGGCCTGATCGTCACGGTGCGAGGCAAAAGATCCTTCGTCGTGGAACGGTCCGCTGTCGCCCTATGGGAAGAGGGCGATCCGAGCCGGGCCTGCAAGGTCGTCTCACTCTCGGACGCGCTCAGTCCCCATCGGTTCACCGCCGAGGCTTTCGGTATCGGTCGCCAGGTCGTTGAAGGAGACCGTCTGCAAGACGGCTGTCGTCATGTCGCAGAACTCGCCCCAGTAGTCCAACGCCGCAGTGTCGATCGTGAAGACTGCGGTGTACGGACCTGTCGGAAACGGTACGTGGACCTGGATCTAGCCGGTGAGCAGCTTGGCCTGCTCGCAGGTCGCGGTCATGTCCGCGCTGAGGGTGAGCTCACGCAGGGATATGCGGGAGACGGCTGGACCGCAGGGAAGGTCGAGCCAGCGGGCATCGTTCATCGGATCGGAGGCAAGCGTTGCCAGGATGCCCTGGGCGGCTACGTCCGGGTCCGAATGGTCGGAGGCGTACGCAGCCACTGTGAAGGAACAGTGGGCCACACCGCCGGTGTCCAGGGCGAAGAGCCCAAAGCCCGAGAACGCGAGTCCCGCGTTCGCCATCGCTTCCGTGACAAGTTCGTAGAAGGGCGCCGCTGACTGCCAGAGCGTGTCGTCGCCGCCCGGATAGAGGCCGCGTACGAACTCCACGGCTGCGGCGGGCCGCTCTGCTCCGGACGCGTCGACCGGAAGGGCATGGATGCCCTCCGGGGGCGAGCGAAGAGGACCGGACACGGCTCGCGGTGATCTGCGCGCTGTCCACAGGTGACCTCATGGCTTCCACCGTGGACTACGCGAGCATCTGCGTGACCGCGGTCGACGAGGCATTGTGCACGGCCACGGTTTTCGTCTCCCTCACCGACAGCCCGGAAGCGCCTGGTGGCGTCAGGGGCGCGACCAAGGCAATCGCCTCGGGACTCCGTCGGACAGGGACGGACGAGGTGACAGAGGTCGAACTGCCCTGCGGCCTGGCCGTGACGTGCATCGGCACCAGGAACACATGGCCCACTCGCTGCGGTGGGTGTGAGACGCACCTCCCGAGCTCCAGGTTCTGGGTCAGTTCGGCGTCCACGACCAGTCGGTCAGCCGCGCGCCGTTCTTCCTCCGTGTACGGAACCGACGGCGAACTGCCCGGCGCTCGTCCGCGCCCACGAAGCGTCCTGTGCTGCAACGGGCGTGCGGCAGGGTTCGGTGGCACTAGGGTGCGTTTCAGAAGTGGATCTTGATGTGTCAAGATCCACTTCGTGGGGAGGCACGATCTGACGAATGCGCAGTGGGCGAAGCTGGAGCC
>NZ_JBEYJU010000113.1:0-24917 GCF_040703965.1 Streptomyces sp. NPDC006655
TGGCGGGCCAGGTGGCTCCGCCACATGACCCGCCACCCCGCACGCCGATCGCACGCACCGAACGCCGCTCCCTCTCCCACGGAGATCCATCAGAAGGGCCCTAGTCCTCCGCCAGTTCCGCCACGCCGGTCACCCGGTGCAGGGGGTAGGTGCGGACCTCGTCGGCCGTGTGGTCGTACGCCGTGACGAAGCCGCCCTCCACGCGGATCGGGGCGATGACCCGCTGGCTGGCGGTGCCCTCGGCGTTGACGTAGCCGATCCAGAGGGTGTCCCCGGTGAGGACGGCGGCCTGCATGGTGGCGAGGGTCTCGGCCGCCGTGGTGCGCGGAAGCTCCCCGCCCTGCACCGTCGTGCCGGTGGGCTTGCGCGGGGTGGTGGCGGCGAGGTCGCCGGCGCGGATCGCGCGGATCGCGGCGGCGAGGAGGGTGGGGTCCGGGGCCGGCGGGCCGTCCGGGACCGGCTCGGGGGCGGTGCGCGGCGGAGTGCGGTGGGCGTGGGCGCGGGTGATCAGGACGTCGCCCTCGGCGGACTCCGCGGCGGGCGCGTACCCCATCGCGCGCAGGCCCTCCAGGAGGGTCGCGGGGTCCGCCTGGGTGGCGAGGACGGTCGGGGCGAGGCGGCGCAGGCGCAGGGCGGCGGCCCGCTTGTCGGCCATGATCTCGCCCAGGATCGTGTCGTCGTCGCAGCGGACGTAGGCCGAGGCCGCCCCGACCCGCAGATGGCCGTGTCTGCGGGCCACGTCGTCGATCAGGTACGCGAGCGGCTGCGGGACCGGGGTGCGGGAGTGGGTGGTGAGGAAGGCGTGCAGGTCGGCGGCGGTGCGGCCGGCGTCGAGGGCGCGGCGGACGGAGGCGGGGGTGAAGCGGTAGACCGTCGCGCCGCCCTTCGACTCGATGTCGGCGAGGACGCCCAGCGCCTCGGCGAGCGGGCGGCGCAGCGGGCCCGGGGCGACCGCTGTCAGGTCGGCCTGGAGCAGTACGTGGTCGAGGGGCTCGGGCAGGAGCGGGGCGAGGAGCCGGCCCGCGGTCGCGGTGGCGACCGCCTGCTCGGGCGGCGAGAGCGGCTCCCGTGCGGGGACGGGACGGTGATGGTGCACGGGGAGCTTGTCGCCGGGGCCGGCGGCCGGCGGTTCGGCGGCCTTCGCGGGTGCGGGTGCGCCGAGCAGGGCACGGCCGTGCGCCGACAGCGCCCCCCGTCCGGTCACGCCGAGCATCTCGGCCTCGGACAGGGTCCAGCGGGCCAGCCGGGTGCGCAGGTCGTCGCCCTGCTGCTGCGGGCCGCGCAGCGGGCGTTCCCAGCGCAGCCTGGCCAGCACCGAATCGGCGCCGGGGGCGGTGCCCTCCGGGAGCCCGGCCAGCAGGGTCAGCACCCGGTGCCGTACCTCCGGTGCGGCGGACCGGTCCAGGCCAGGACCGAGGGCCGACAGGGCGCGGTCCTTGGCGTCCCGGCCGCCGACCAGGCCGGGGGTGCGGGTCGCGGTCAGCCAGGCCTCGGCCAGCTGGGCCCAGCGTTCGGCGGGCGGGCGGTCCAGCCACTCGTCGTAGGCGGGGGTCGCCGCGTAGCGTTCGTCGGCCTCGCCGTCGGAGGCGAGCAGCCCGGCGCCGTACGCCAGCTCGACCCAGAAGGCGGCGATCGGCTCGGGCACGTCCAGGGCCACCGCCGTCCGCTTCAGGTCCCGGACGCTGAGCCCGCCGGCCCGCAGCACGGAAGGGCCGCCCTCGTCCCAGTCCTTCAGCAGCTCCTCGACGGTGGCGAGCGCGGTGTACGCCTGTCCGGCCGCGGTGGCGTCCACCACCTGCGGACGGTGCGTGGCGGCCGGCTCCACGGCGGGCGGCACCGGCTCCGGCGCACGGTGCGCGCGGCCCTCGCGCAGGTGCAGGGCGACCTCGCGGGGCAGGACCACCGTGCCCGGGGCGGTCGGCAGCAGCAGACCGCGGTCGAGGAGCCAGCGCAGATGGGCCGCTGGTTCGGGGGTGACCTGGCCGTACGGCGGCCCCCAGACCAGCCGGCCCAGCACCTCACGCGACTCGGCGGGCGCGGCGGCGAGCAGCTTGGCCATCTTCCTGCGGTGGCCGAACAGCTTGGTGAGCGCGTCCACCGCGGACACCGGGTCATGGGTGGAGGGCAGCCCGGCGGTGGTCAGGATCTCCTGGATCCGGCCCGGCGACATCCCCGAGGTGGCCTCCCGCACGGTCGGGCCGAGACCGGTCGGGGACGGGTGCTGCGGGGACGGCGCGAGTACCTCCCGCGCGGTCCGCACCAGCCGCAGCCGCTCGTCGTCGCCCCACACGAGGGCCTGGTCCCGGAGCGCGCCGAGAGCGGCCGGCAGGGCGGCGGTCACGGCCGGGTCGCCGTCGTCGCCGGCCATCAGCCGCAGCAGCTCCGGGTACGGTGCCGGGTCACCGGCCACCGCCAGCGCCTCCGCGGTCTGGAGGGCGAAGCGGTCCAGCCGTTCCAGGGCGCGCAGCACCGAGGCACGGGTGCCCGCCCGGGTGGCCAGCTGGGTGAGGTCGGTGGGGACCGGGGTGATGAGATCGGGGCGGGCGCGCAGCAGGACGGCCAGGGAGGTGTCGTCCCTGGCGCGGAGCGCCTCCGCGAGGGAGCGCGGCGGTGTGGCCGGGTGGCTCATCCGACCCACGGTAGCGGGTACGGCGTCGGGACCGGGATCAGCTGTCCGGGCCACGGCACCTCCGGCGACAGCCCGCACCCACCGCTCACCGACGGCCGGTGCCGGGCCGACATACGCCGTGGCCTGCGCTACCGTCGTTGCGGGTCATCCAACGCATAGGCCCCGGAGGGGACTTCGTGGGTATCGAGAGCGATCAGGTCGTCTACGAGTATCTGAGCCGTGTCGGGGACATCGCGCACCAGCGCCAGCTGTCGTCGGCGGAACGCATGCGGCTGGTGTCCGGGCTGCGCAACGAGATCGACCGGCACCGGTCGAAGGCGACCGTCGACAGCCCCGCCGCCGTACGCCGCATCCTGGACCGGCTGGGCACGCCCGACGAGATCGTCGAGGCGGCGGGCGGTACGGCGGACGGCGCGCCGCAGCCGGCGCCGGCCGCGGTGCCGGTCCAACCGGACGGGGGCCCGCCGGCGGCCGCGTCCGGGCCGTCGGGCTCGTCCGACGAGCCGCGCCGGGTCGTACCGCGGCCCCGGCCCGCCGAGCCGGGCCGATCCGGGCAAGGGGCCGCCCCCACCGACTGGTGGCGGGTGGACAGCAGTCCGTTCGGGGACGCCGACAGTGTGCCCGGGTTCGTCGGCGGTGTGGAGATCCCGGAGATGCTCCGCAGGCCGAACCTCCAGAAGGAGGAGCCCGGGGACGACCCAGGCGGGGCCGCCGAGCCCGCGGAGGCGGCCCCCGTGGTCGAGGCCGCCGCGGCGCCGCGCCGGGGGATCCGCTTCGTCCCCCGCCCGGCGGCCGGCTGGACCAACCCGCTCCTCCTGCTCGCCGCGGCGGCCCTGGTGGTGGGCGCGGTGCTCGGCAACTGGTTCGCGCTGATCCTGGGCTGGCTCATCGCCTACGGTTCCCGGCGCCTCACTCCGGCGGAGAGCAAGCTGGCGGTGATGTGGGTGCCGGGGGCGTCGGTGGCGGCGGGGCTGGTGTGGCTGTGGGGGCGCAGTGCGGGGCGCTGGGGGGCGCCGATCGCCGAGGGGCACATGAGCGGGGCCGTGGCGGAGACGTGGCCGTGGGTCGTGCGGGGCGCTGCGCTGGCCTCGGCCGTGTTTGTGGTGTGGCGGTCGCAGCGGCCGCGGTAGGGGGGCGGTGTGCGGTGTGAGGTGTGGGCGCGGTAGGGGGGCGGTGTGCGGTGTGAGGTGTGGGCGCGGTAGGGGGAGGGGTAGCTGTCGTACGGCGGCTGCGGGCCGGTGGGGGCTGATCGCGCAGTTCCCCGCGCCCCTAACGGGGCACGTCCCGCCCCTCGGCGCGCCCCTGACGGGGCCGTCCCGCGCCCCTGACGGGGCCGTCCCGCGCCCCTGACGGGGCTGTCCCGCGCCCCTGACGGGGCCGTCCGGTCCCGCCCCCCGGCGCGCCCCTGACGGGGCCGCGTCCCGCGCCCTTGAGAGGGCCGTCCCGAACCTCTGGCTGGGGCATGTCCCGAACCTCTGGCTGGGGCATGTCCCGAACCCCTGGCGGGGCATGTCCCGGGCCCCTGGCGGGGCACATGCTGGGGTTGCGGGGACCGGCACAATGGCCGATATGACTTCTCGCCCGCTCACCGTCGGTTTCGACCTCGACATGACGCTCATCGACTCCCGGCCCGGTATCCACGCCACCTACACGGCGCTCGCCGAGCGGACGGGGACGTTCATCGACGCCGATCTGGCGGTCACCCGGCTGGGGCCGCCGCTCGCCGAGGAGCTGGTCCACTGGTTCCCGGCCGAGCGGATCGCGGAGGTGAGCGATCTGTACCGGGCCATGTACCCGGAGATCGCGATCGCCGCGACGCCCGCCATGCCGGGTGCGCGGGAGGCGATCGCGGCCGTGCGGGACGCCGGTGGGAAGACGCTCGTGGTGACCGCCAAGTACGAGCCCAACGCGAAGCTGCACCTCGGCCACCTCGGCATAGTCCCGGACGCGGTGGTCGGCGACCTGTGGGCCGAGCAGAAGGCCGTGGCGCTGCGTGAGCACGGCGCGGGCGTGTACGTGGGCGACCACGTCGGAGACGTGCGGGGAGCCCGTACGGCGGGCGCGCTGTCGGTGGCCGTGGCCACCGGACCGTGCGATGCCGGGGAGCTGCGCGCCGCCGGCGCCGACGTGGTGCTCACCGACCTCACCGAGCTGCCCGCCTGGCTGGCCCGGTACCGCGAGGACGGCCACCGCGAGGACGGCCACCGCGAGGACGGCTACCGCGAGGACGCCGCCCGCGCCTGACGGCGGCCGGCCGCGATCGACTGGAGCACCCCGGCGCCGGCGATCAAGAAGCCGACGCCCATGAGCATGCTCAGCAGGTACATGTAGGTCGGAAAAGGCTTCGCACCGAGGAACAGCGGTATCACGGTGACGAGTGTGGCCACCGTACCGATGAAGAAGACCACGGCACCGGCGCGGATCAGTCGGTCACCGGGCCCGGCGGAATTCGCTTGGGTTTTGTCACGCACTCGACCAGGGTAGTTCCCTGCCCGAAGGAACAACCGGGCGACGTCTTGTCACGCGCCCGAAGACCATTAGCCTTGGTACCGGCGGGTCATGGTCGACCCGCCCGAGTGCTATCAAGGCCCGTTCAGAGCTGTTGCATTCAGAACTTTTCCGAGCAGTTCCCGACGAGATACGAGGACGAGGACAGACGTGCCTACCGGCAAGGTCAAGTGGTTCAACAGCGAGAAGGGCTTCGGCTTTCTCTCCCGTGACGACGGCGGTGACGTCTTCGTCCATTCCTCGGTTCTCCCCGACGGGGTCGACGCCCTCAAGCCCGGTCAGCGCGTGGAGTTCGGCGTCGTCGCCGGTCAACGCGGTGACCAGGCGCTGTCCGTGGTCATTCTCGACCCCACCCCGTCGGTCGCCGCCGCCCAGCGCAAGAAGCCGGACGAGCTGGCCTCCATCGTGCAGGACCTGACGACACTGCTCGAAAACATCACCCCGATGCTGGAGCGCGGCCGCTACCCCGAGAAGACCGCGGGCAAGAAGATCGCCGGTCTGCTGCGCGCGGTCGCGGACCAATTGGACGTGTAGGCCGCCGGGGAAAGCCGAAGTGAGCGACATACGGACCGACGGGCCGCCCCCCGAACTGCTGGCGCGGATTCGGCGGCAGCGGCGGCACATCCTGGAACTGCTCGCCGTCTGCGCCGTCGGTCTCGTCCCGTGGACGCTCCTGCTGGCGTTCACGCTGCCCAGCGGGTACACGGTCCGTCAGTGGCGGACCACCTGGGTCGGCTTCGACGTCCTGCTCGTGCTCGCGATGGCGTCCACCGCCGTGCTGGGCTGGCGCCGGCACCGGGCCGTCGCGGTGACGGCCGTCGCCACGGGGGCGCTGCTGGTCTGCGACGCCTGGTTCGACGTGTCGCTCGCCCTCGGCACCCCCGAAGTGTGGCAGTCGGCCGCGCTGGCGGTCTTCGTGGAGCTGCCGCTGGCGGCCTTCCTCATCCGCAAGGTCCTGGGGATGCTGGCGCTGGCCGAGTGGCCCCCGGCCGACCACCTCACCGACGGCGACCCCCCGGACCGCCCCTGACCCCGGTCCGGGGCCTGCTCACGTACCGCGTGGGCAACCGCGGGCCTACGGGAAGTCGAGTGCGTGCGGGCCGAGGGGCGGGACGAGTCCCTCGGCCGCGGCGCGGGTGAGCAGGCCGCGCACCGCGGCGTAGCCGTCCTCGCCGAGTTCCGAGGTGAACTCGTTGACGTAGAGCCCGATGTGCTGGTCGGCGACGGCCGGGTCCATCTCCTGGGCGTGGGCCATGACGTAGGGCCGGGAGACCTCGGGATCGTCCCAGGCAGCGTGGACGGACGTACGGATCGAGTCGGCCAGGTGCGTCAGCCGCTCCGCGCCCAGCGAGCGCTTCGCGATGATCGCGCCGAGCGGGATCGGCAGGCCCGTCGTGTCCTCCCAGTGCTCGCCCATGTCGGCGAGCTTGTGCAGCCCGTAGTTCTGGTAGGTGAAACGCGCCTCGTGGATCACGAGCCCCGCGTCGACCTTCCCGTCCCGCACCGCGGGCATGATCTCATGGAACGGCATCACCACGATCTCGCCGACCCCGCCGTCCGACAGGGTGTCCGCCGCCCAGAGCCGGAACAGCAGGTACGCCGTCGACTTCTCGCTCGGTACGGCGACCGTGCGGCCGGTCAGGTCCACCCCGGCCTCCCGGGTCAGCACCAGCGGCCCGCAGCCCCGCCCCAGCGCGCCCCCGCAGGGCAGCAGCGCGTACGTGTCGAGGACGTACGGCAGCACGGCGTACGACACCTTCAGCGCGTCCGACTCGCCGCGCTCGGCCATGCCGTTGGTGACGTCGATGTCCGCGAAGGTGACGTCGAGCGCGGGGGCGCCCGGGACACGGCCGTGGGCGAGGGCGTCGAAGACGAAGGTGTCGTTCGGGCAGGGCGAGTAAGCGATCTTCAGCAGGTCACCGGTGGTCATGTGGGTTCCAACCCTCCAAGGCGGGCGCGAGCTTCCCGAAGGCCTCCGTCAGGGCGGCCAGCGCGTCGCCGATGCGCCAGGCGGCGCGGTCGCGGGGGCCGACGGGGTTGGAGACCGCGCGTATCTCCAGGACGGGCACGTCGTGCGCGGCGGCCGCGTCGGCGACGCCGAAACCCTCCATGGCCTCCGCGAGGGCGCCGGGATGCCGGGCGCGCAGTTCGGCGGCGCGGGTGGCGCTCCCGGTCACGGTGGACACGGTGAGCACCGTGCCGGGGCGCGCGCCGGTCACTCCGGCGACCGCACGTACGAGTGAATTCGGTGGACGGTGGCTTACGGTTCCGAAGCCCAGGCCGGTGACCGGTACGAATCCGTCGGCCGTCTCGGCGCCCAGGTCGGCCGCGGTGATCTCGTCGGCGACGACCAGCGAACCCACGGGGGCCTGGGGCTGGAAACCGCCCGCGATCCCGGCGGAGACGACCAGCGCGTAGGGGCGTCCTTCGAGGGCGGCGGCGGTCAGGGCGGTCGCGGTGCCCGTGGCGGCCGAAGCCGGGCCGACCCCGGCGGCGAGGAGGTCGTACCCCCCGGCGGCGCGCAGCAGCGTGCCGGCGGGCAGCCGTACCTCGGTCGTGCGGTCACCGAACGCCCGCGCCACCGCATCCCGTTCGGCGGGGACCGCGGTGGCTACGAGGACGCGTACGGCGGACGTGGTCAGGCGTCCTTCTTGAGCTTGAAGGACCACAGGCCCAGCACCGACTTGTCGCCCTCCTTGATGGAGACCAGGGTCGAGTTGCCGGAGGCGCCGTACTGGGCGTTGAAGAACACGCTGCCCGGAATGGTGCGGTAGGTCTTGGTGCTGGACTCGGTGAGCGCCTGACCGTTCATCAGGATCGTCCAGCCGCTGTCCGCGATCTTCGGGTCGACGCCGAAGCGGACGGTCTCGTCCGGGTCCACCTTGATCGACTTGATCCCGGTGTCCTTGAGGCACTTGGCGAGCGAGGCCGTGTCCAGGGCCTTGCCGTCGTTGTAGCAGGTGGCCTCGGAGTTGACCGAGGTCGTGCCGACGGTGACCGTGGCGATCGGGGTCGGCTTGTCACAGGCAGACAGGACGAGCAGTCCGGCGGAAACGGCGCCGGCGGCGGCGACGACGCGGCGGCGTCGCGAGCGGGAGTGCAGCGTGGTCATGGCCGAAGGCTATCGGGCGCTCTCGGCCCGCTCCCCACGTGGGGTACGGCGTGCCCGGTTCGTTACGCCACTCGCGGGCGCGTGAGGGTGCTGTGCCGGGCCGAGGCCAGCAGGCCGCGCAGCGTGGCCAGCCAGCCGGCGGCCACGATCGCGGCGGCCACCGCGAGCCCCAGGGTGCCGTTGAGCGGCATCACGATGCCCACCGCGCCGCCGAACACCCACGCCATCTGCAGCAGCGTCTCCGAGCGGGCGAACGCCGAGGTCCGCACCAGCTCCGGCACGTCCCGCTGGATCAGCGCGTCCAGGCACAGCTTGGCCAGCGCCTGGGCGAACCCGGCCACCGCGGCGAGCACGGCCACCAGGAAGGCGCCGAAGAACAGGGCCGCCACGATCGCCGTGCCCAGCACCACGGCCACCACCGTCACGATGATGATCTCCGGTGCCCGGGAGCGCAGCCAGGAGCCCACCGCCGTGCCGACCGCGTTGCCCGCGCCCGCCGCGACGCCCACGATCCCCAGCGACACCGCCGCGCTCTCGCCGGTCAGCGGGTGCTCGCGGAGCAGGAACGCCAGGAAGAAGATCAGGAAGCCGGAGAGGCAGCGCAGGGCCGCGTTGGCGCCGAGCGCGTGCGTGACGGCCGGGCCGACGGTCCGCAGCCCCGGCCGCTTCGACTCCTTGCACTCCTTGGACTCCGTGGACTCTTCGGGCTCCGTGTACTCCCTGGACTCCGTGTACTCCCTGGACTCCCTGGACTCCGTGTACTCCCTGGACTCCCTGGACTCCGTGGGCTCCATGCACTCCTTGGTCTCCTTCGAGTCCTCCGGATCCTTCGCGCTCTGCCCGCTCAGCCCGCTCAGCCCGCTCTGCCCGCCCCGCTTCTGCTCGTCGGCGGCGAGCAGCGCCACGTCCTCGCCCTTGGCGGAGTCGACCTTCGGGGGGAGGGTGAAGGAGAGGAACGTTCCGGCGACGAAGATCACGAAGGCGCCGTACAGCGGCCAGGGGTCGCCGACGGCGTGCAGCCCGGCCCCGACCGGCGCGGCCGCGCCGGTGGCGAGCAATCCGGCGAGGGTGACCCGGGAGTTGGCCTTCACCAGGGAGAACCGGGGCGGCAGCAGCCGCGGCACGACCGCACTGCGCACCACGCCGTACGCCTTCGACGCGACCAGCACCCCGAGTGCGGCCGGATACAGCTCCAGACCGCCGCTCGCCACGGCCCCGGCGATGATCAGCGCGAGCAGGGCCCGGGCGAGCATCGCGGCGGCCATCGCGGCCCGGCGGCCGTGCGGCAGCCGGTCCAGGAGGGGGCCGATGACGGGGGCGAGGACCGTGAAGGGCGCCATGGTGATGGCGAGGTAGAGCGCGACCCGCCCCCGGGCCTCGTCCGTCGGCACCGAGAAGAACACCGTCGAGGCGAGCGCGACGGTGATCATGACGTCGCCGGCGCCGTTCACCGCGTGCAGTTCGATCAGTTTCCCGAGGCCGGACTCGCCCGCGCCGTGCGCGTGCGTGGCCTTGCGGATACCCCGGGCGGTACCGGTCACCGGGAGGTGCAGGGCACGGCCGACCGAGCGGACGGCACCGCGCATCCGGCCCGCACCGCTACCGACCCCGACGGAGCGTTGGGGGGACTTCGCGGTTGCCACGTGCTTCATAGTGCCCTGAGTGTGCAGTTCCTAGTGCACTTTGTCGCCAAGCGAACCGGGCGAGGAGCGGCGGGGGAGCGCCTGGCAGGGGCGCGGGAAACCGCGCGACCGGCCCCCGGTGGTCCCCCACCGTGCTCCCGACGGCCCGCGGTCGAGCGACGACCGGCGCGCACGCCCGCCGCCGTCGGCCCCGCCGGACTGTCCCCCACCACCGGCGACGGGGTAGCGTGCGTATCTCAGCCATAGCGCAGAATGGATGGCATAGGTGCGCCCGAGCGCGATCGGACGCGGACGTCGATGCGGCCCACAGGTCCGCTCCGTCCGCCCCACCGCCGGAGGCGACCGCACTCGTGAGACGGCGTAGGAGAGAAGCGATACCTGTGAGCGCAGCGACAACGCGAAGCCGCACCCCCGACCGTCTGTGCGCCGAGGCGGTCGACCTCGCCCGCGCCGCCGCCGAGGAGGCCGCGGCACCCGGGGTGGTGGGAGAGCACGCAGGCGCGGTGGCGGAGGGCGATCGCGTCGTCACGCACTTCTTCGAGTGCAAGGAACTCGGGTACCGCGGCTGGCGCTGGGCGGTGACGGTCGCCCGAGCCTCCCGGGCCAAGGTCGTCACCCTGGACGAGGTGGTACTCCTCCCCGGCCCTGACGCCCTGCTGGCCCCGGAGTGGGTGCCGTGGAGCGAGCGGCTGCGCCCCGGTGACATGGGGCCGGGCGACCTGCTGCCCACCGAGGCGGAGGACCTCCGCCTGGAGCCCGGCTACACCGGAGAGGACGAGCCGGAGCCCAACTCCCCGGTCTCCGAGGAGATGGAGGAACTGGCGGAGGCGGAGGACGCCGACGTCACCGCGGGCACCCCCGCGAAGCTCCCGACGGTGCCCTCCCGGGGCACGATCGCCTCGGTCGCCGAGGAACTCGGCATGCGCCGGGCCCGGGTGCTGTCCCGGTACGGCCTGCATGTCGCCGCCGACCGCTGGGAGGAGGCGTTCGGCGCCAAGACCCCGATGGCCCAGGCCGCCCCCGCGACCTGCGTCAGCTGCGGTTTCCTCAGCCCCATCGGCGGCTCCCTCGGGCAGGCCTTCGGCGTCTGCGCCAACGAGTTCTCCCCGGCCGACGGCCGCGTGGTCTCCCTCGCCTACGGCTGCGGCGGCCACTCGGAGGCCGCGGTCATGCCGAAGACCCCGCAGCCGGCCCCGCCGGTGATCGACGAGACGAGGGTCGACCCCTTCCCGCTCCGCCCGGCCGCCGACTCCGGCTCGGTCCCGGCGACCTCGGACGAGGAGACGGCCGAACTGGGCCACTCCTAGGCGGACGGCGCGCCGGCGCGCTTTCCCCCCTCGGACCCCTCGGACGGCCCGGCCGCTCCCGTCCTCGTGGAGCGGGCGGACCGCCCCGTGAGGACGGCGAGCGGCGGACCGCCCCCGTCAGGACGGCGAGCGGCGGACCGCCCCCGTCAGGACGGCGAGCGGCGGACCGCCCCGTGAGGACGGCGAGCGGCGGACCGCCCCGTGAGGACGGCGAGCGGCGGACCGCCCCGTGAGGACGGCGAGCGGCGGACCGCCCCCGTCAGGACGGCCCGGCCGCCCCTGACGCGCCCTCGCCGGGGATCGGCGGAACCGCCCCTGACGCGCCCTCGCCGGGGATCGGCGGAACCGCCCCTGGCGACGCCCTCGCCGAGGCTCGGCGGGACCGCCCGCGGTGGCCCGGGCCGACAATTGCGCGCGGTCGCGGTCTCGAAAGTGTGAGAGGGGCCGCGTGTGCGGCGTGGGTGCTTCGCCGCCCGGCACCCTGCTCCGAGAGTGAGGCCGGTAGATATGCCAGCGGCCCACTCGCGCAGGAGTGCCCATGCCCGGCACGGGACCGACGTCGCCCCCCGACGACCTGGTGGACCCGGAGCGGACCGATGCCACGGCCGCGACGCTCCGGAAGCTCCCGGTCGAGGCCGGCGGCCTCCAGGGCCCCTCTGAAGGATCTCCGCGGCGTCGCGGCGCCCGGCACGCGGGCCGCTCCTTCTCCCGTGCGGATCCATCCGAAGGGCCCAGCCGAAGACCTCCGGGCGAGGCGGTACCTTCGTGCTCACGCCGATGAGGAGAGTGAACGTGAGCAAGTTCGTGCGGCCCGCAGCCGAGGGTGCCGACCCGTTCGGGACCGCCCGTCTCCGGCGAGGTGTCCTCGACGCCTGGGCCACCAGCCCCGCCCGGTTCCGTGAGGACGCCAACGCCGAGGAGGACCTGGTCCTCGGCGGCTACCGGGACCGGCTCGTCGTGGAGCTCGCGCAGAACGCGGCCGACGCGGCGGCCCGCGCCGGCGTCCCCGGCCGCTTCCGCCTCACCCTCCGCGACGGCGTCCTGTTCGCCGCCAACACCGGCGCCCCGCTGGACGCGGCCGGCGCCGAGTCCCTCTCCACCCTGCGCGCCTCCGCGAAGCGGGAGGAGACCGAAGGGTCCGTCGGCCGGTTCGGCGTCGGCTTCGCGGCCGTGCTCGCGGTGACGGACGAGCCCGCCGTCGTCGGCCGGCACGGCGGCGTCCGCTGGTCCCTCGCCGAGGCCCGGGAACTGGCCGAGGAGACCGCGGCGCACAGCTCCGGCCTCGGCGACGAGATCCGCCGCCGGGACGGTCATGTCCCGCTGCTCCGGCTCCCGTTCGCCGCCGAGGGCACCGCTCCGGACCCGTACGACACCGTCGTCATCCTGCCGCTGCGGGACACCGCCGCCGCCGACCTCGCCGAGCGTCTCCTGGACGCCGTCGACGACGCCCTCCTGCTCGCCCTGCCGGGACTCGAAGAGGTCGTGATCGAGAACGGCGACCAGCCGGTCCGCACCCTGCGCCGCGACACCGACGGCGCCCACACGGTCGTGTCGGACTCACGGCACGGCACGACCCGCTGGCGTACCGTCTCCGCGCACGGCGCGCTCACCCCGGACCTGCTCGCGGACCGGCCGGTCGAGGAGCGGCTGCGCCCGCACTGGTCACTGACCTGGGCGGTGCCCACCGACGGCCAGGGCGCCCCCGACCGCCCGCGCACCGCCTCCGTCGTGCACGCGCCCACCCCCAGCGACGAGCCCCTCGGCGTGCCCGCCCTGCTCATCGCGTCCTTCCCCCTCGACACCACCCGCCGGCACACCGCCCCCGGCCCGCTCACCGACTTCCTGGTGCGGCGCGCGGCCGACGCGTACGCCGAACTGCTGGCCGGCTGGCGGCCGGTGGGGGAGGGGATCATCCACCTCGTGCCCGGCCCGCTCGGCAAGGGCGAGCTGGACGGGGCGCTGCGCCAGGCGATCCTGGAGCGGCTGCCGCGCACCGCCTTCCTGCCGCCGGCCGTCGAGCCCGGCGGCGCCGACGACTCCGAGGACCCCGGCCTTCCGGAGGCCCTGCGCCCGCGGGACGCGGAGATCGTGGAGGGGGCGGGCGCGGAGACCGTGCGCGTCCTCGCCGAGGTGCTGCCCACCCTCCTGCCCGCCGGTCTCGAACGCCGCGTGGAACTGCGCACGTTGTCCGTCGCCCGGCTGCCGCTCGCCGACGCGATCGACCGGCTGGCCGGCCTGGAGAAGGACCCGGACTGGTGGTGGCGGCTCTACGACAGCCTCGCGGGCGTCGACCCGGACCGGCTGTCCGGCCTGCCCGTGCCACTCGCCGACGGCCGTACGACCATCGGCCCCCGCCAGGTGCTCCTGCCCACCCCGGACTCGGCCGCCATCGACCCCGGGACGCTCGCCCGGCTCGGCCTCAAGGTCGCCCACCAGGACGCCGCCCACCCGCTCCTGGAGAAGCTCGGCGCCCTTCCCGCGTCCCCGCGCGCGGTGCTCACCACCCCACAGGTGCGGGCCGCGGTGGCCGCCTCCCTCGACGACGAGGGCGGTGCCATGTGGGAGGAGGACGCCCTGGACGCCGAGGAACTGGCGGACACGGTACTGGCGTTGGTGCGCGACGCCGCTCTGGCGCCCGGCGACGAACCCTGGCTGGGCGCGCTGGCCCTGCCGGACGAGGACGGCGAACTGGCCCCGGCGGGCGAACTGGTGCTCCCGGGCAGCCCCTTCGCGCAGATCATCCGCGAGGACGAACTGGCCGCCGTCGACGCCGAACTGGCCGAGAAGTGGGGCGAACAGCCCCTGGCCGCCTGCGGGGTCCTCGCCAACTTCGCCCTCGTCCGCGCCACCGACGTGGTCCTGGACCCGGATGAACTGGAGCCCCGCGAGGGCGACTTCGCGGAGCCCGATGACGCCGGGCTGCTGGACGCGGTCGACGTCTGGAGCGAGGACATCCTCGACCGTTTCCCGGACTCCCCCGTGCCGCCGGTCGCCACCGAGCTGATCGCCGTCCGCGACCTGGACCTCGTCGACGACGACCACTGGCCCCAGGCCCTGGCCCTGCTCGCGCAGCCGCCCCTGCGCGACGCCCTCACCCAGCCGGTCCGCGTCCTGCTGCCGGACGGCACCCACGAGGTCGTCCGGCCGTACACGGCCTGGTGGCTGCGCGGCCACCCGGTCCTGGACGGCCGCCGACCCGCGGGCCTGCTGGCGGCCGGCGGCGACCCGCTGCTGCGCGGCCTCTACGAGGAGGCCGACGCGACCGGCTTCGGGGACGAGCAGGTGCTGCGGGCGCTGGGTGTACGGACGTCGGTGGCCGCGCTCCTCGACGAGCCCGGTGGCGCCGCCGAGCTCCTGGACCGTCTGGCCGACCCCGACCGTCCGGTGACCGCCGCCCAACTGCACGCCCTCTACGGCGCGCTGGCCGACCTGGACCCCGAACAGGTCACGCTGCCCGACGAGGTGCGTGCGGTGATCGACGGCCGCGTGACGGTGGTGGACGCGGCGGACGCGGTGGTCGTCGACTCCCCGGACCTGCTCCCGTTCACGACCGGCGTCCCCCTGCTGCCGGTACGCCCCGCGCGCGCGGCCGAGTTGGCGGAGCTGTTCCAGGTCCGGCGGCTGAGCGAGTCGGTGACGGGCTCGGTCGACTCACAGGGCACGGAACACGACGTCCCCGAGCCGGTCCACGTCCTCCTGGGCCCGCGCACCCCGCGGACGTACGTCGAGCACGAGGAACTGGTGGTCGACGGCGTCGAGATCGACTGGCGCCTCACCGGCGACGGCACCCTGCACGCCGCGACCCTGGAGGGCGTCGCGGCCGGCCTCGCCTGGGCGGCCGGCCAGTGGCCGCGCCGCTTCGAGGTGGCGGCCCTCCTGGAGGACCCGTCCCGCACGGAGGAACTGGCCCGGGACCGCTGGTTCGACTGACCCCCGAAGGACCCCGGACCGGGACCCCGCCCAGGGACCCGGTCGACGACCAAGGCGACGGCTACTACCGTTACTCCTTCACCGGCACCTCCACCACCCCGGCGGTCAAGGCCACGGGTGACTACGTCGACGCGAGGTGAACGAGCGGTCCGGGCCGAAGGAGACGTGATCCGGTCGTAAAGGAAGTAAAAACCGGCCGGATTGCGTCTCACTCGTACAACCATTCACACCGCTCGTGGATCACACCACCTGAGTCAACAGACTCCCTAGTTCTCTGGGCCTCGCGCCCACTCTTCTCCACGTGGGGAATCCATGCGCATTCGTGCCACTGTGGCCGCCGTCTCCGGCGCCCTGGCCCTGTCCGCGTTCGTCGCCCCGGCCGCTCACGCCGTCGGCAGCACCGCACCGGACGTCACCTTCTCCGCCATGAAGGTCAACGGTGGCAAGGCCATCGTCGTGCCCGCCACGGGCTCCGTGAAGTTCACGATCACCTACAAGGTGACCCACGCCGCCAGCCTGAAGACCAGCGACTTCTTCGCCATGCCGGTCATCTACCACGGCTCCACCATCGAGAAGTCCGAGTACGGCGTCGCCCCGTCCGGCGAGCCCACCTGCACGGACAGCTCGTCGACCGTCCAGAGCTGCAAGGCCACCCTGAGCGTCAGCCGCGCCGACCTGGTCAACAGCATCGCCGGTACCTGGCAGTCCGGCGGCGTCGCCTTCGGCAAGAGCGACGGCGACCCCGCGTTCACGAACAACCTGGGCAAGGTCTCGGTCCAGCGCCTGTCCAAGCTGACCGTCAACGCCACCCCCGAGCCGGTCAAGAAGGGCAGGACCATCACGGTCACCGGCTCCCTGACCCGCGCCAACTGGGACGCCAAGAAGTACTCGGGCTACGCGAGCCAGTCGGTGAAGCTGCAGTTCCGCAAGAAGGGCTCCAGCACCTACACCACCCTGAAGACGATCAAGTCGTCCTCCACCGGCGCCCTGAAGACGACGACCACGGCGACGGTCGACGGCTACTACCGCTACTCCTTCGCGGGCACCTCCACGACCCCGGCGGTCAACGCCACCGGCGACTACGTCGACGTGCAGTAGGGAAGCGCCCTTATGGGCAGCGCCCCGTAAGGGGCGCGGGGCTGGTCCGGCATGCGGCTACCGCCGCGTGGGCGCGACCAGCCCCCACCGGGCCCGCGCGGTTCCCCCCACCGCACCCACCGCCCCCCACCGCACCGCGTCACACCGGATACTTCCGCTCCACCCACTTCCACAGAAGCTCCAGCACCGCCGATCCCGCCACGGCCACGCCGACTGCGGTCCACGGCATCGCCACCCCCACCAGCTTCAGCGCGAAGAAACTCTGCAGCGCCGGCACGGCGAGTACGAACACGAAAGCCACGCCCATCGACGCCACCAGCGCCACCCGCCACCAGGTGTACGGCCGCGCGATGATCGCCAGGATCCACATCGAGACCAGGAACAGGGTCAGGGTCGCGGCACTGGTCTCGGCGTCCAGGGACCCGGCACCCGTGTAGTAGTGGCGGGCGATCAGGTACGTCACGAAGGTCGCGACGCCCGCCACCACACCCCCCGGGACCGAGTAGCGCATCACCCGGCGGACGAAGTGCGGCTGCGCCCGTTCCGTGTTCGGTGCCAGGGCGAGGAAGAAGGCCGGGACGCCGATGGTGAGGGTCGACAGCAGCGTCAAGTGCCGGGGCAGGAAGGGGTATTCGACCTGCCAGCAGACCACCAGCACCGCCAGCAGCACCGAGTACACCGTCTTGACCAGGAAGAGTGTCGCGACCCGCGTGATGTTGCCGATCACCCGGCGGCCCTCGGCCACCACCGAGGGCAGGGTGGCGAAGCTGTTGTCGAGCAGCACGATCTGGGCGACCGCCCGGGTCGCCTCGGACCCCGAGCCCATCGCGACCCCGATGTCGGCGTCCTTCAGGGCGAGCACGTCGTTCACGCCGTCGCCGGTCATCGCGACGGTGTGCCCGCGTGACTGCAACGCCCCCACCATGTCCCGCTTCTGCTGCGGGGTGACCCGTCCGAACACGGTGCCCCGGTCCAGCGCCTCGGCCATGTCGCCGGGGTCCGCGGGCAGCCGGCGCGCGTCCACCGTCGTACCGCTCAGCCCGAGCTTCGCGGCCACGGCACCGACCGACACCGCGTTGTCGCCGGAGATGACCTTCGCCCGGACGTCCTGGTCGGCGAAGTAGCGCAGGGTGTCGGCCGCGTCCGGGCGCAGCCGCTGTGCGAGGACCACCAGCGCGGTGGGCCGGGCGCCCTCGGCCACCCTCGCGTGGTCGAGGTCCCGGGTGGCGCGGGCCAGCAGCAGCACCCGCAGCCCTTCCTCGTTGAGGCGCATGGTTTCGGCCAGGGCCGGGTCGTCGGCGCCGAGCAGCACGTCCGGCGCCCCCAGCAGCCAGGTGCTGGTCTCCCCGTCGCCCTCGCTGAAGGTCGCCCCGCTGTACTTGCGGGCGGAGGAGAACGGCAGCGACTCCACGCACCGCCACTCCTCGCTGTCGGGACAGGCGTCGATGATCGCCTGGAGGGAGGCGTTGGGACGCGGGTCGGACTCGCCGAGCGAGCCCAGCACGGTACGGATGTACGACTCGTCGACCCCGTTCAGCGCCCGCAGCTCGGTGACGTCCATGCCGCCCTCGGTGAGGGTGCCGGTCTTGTCGAGGCAGACGGTGTCGATGCGGGCCAGGCCCTCGATCGCGGGGAGTTCCTGGACCAGGCACTGCTGCCGGCCCAGCCGGATCACGCCGATCGCGAAGGCGACGGAGGTGAGGAGCACGAGGCCCTCGGGGACCATCGGGACTATGCCGCCGACGGTGCGGGCCACGGCGTCCTTGATGCCGTTGTTCTTCACGACCAGCTGGGTGACGACCAGGCCGATCGCGGCCGGGACCATCATCCAGGTCACGTACTTGAGGATGGTCGAGATGCCGGTGCGCAGCTCGGAGTGGACGAGGGTGAAGCGGGACGCCTCCTCGGCGAGCTGGGCCGCGTAGGCCTCCCGGCCGACCTTGGTCGCCGCGAACGCGCCACCGCCCGCCACCACGAAGGAACCCGACATCACCTGGTCGCCGGGGCGTTTGACGACCGGGTCGGCCTCGCCGGTGAGCAGCGACTCGTCGATCTCCAGGCCGTCGGCCTCGGCGCACACCCCGTCCACGACGATCTTGTCGCCGGGGCCGATCTCGATCAGGTCGCCCAGCACGATCTCGCTCGTGCCCACTTCGACGGCGGCCCCGCCCCGGCGCACGGTCGGCCGGGCCTCGCCGATCACCGCGAGCGAGTCCAGGGTCTGCTTCGCCCGCCACTCCTGCACGATGCCGATGCCCGTGTTGGCGAGGATCACGAAGCCGAACAGGCTGTCCTGGATCGGCGCCACGAACAGCATGACCACCCACAGCACACCGATGATCGCGTTGAACCGGGTGAACACATTGGCGCGCACGATCTCGCCGAACGAGCGGCTGCTGCGCAGCGGCACGTCGTTCACCTGACCCCGGGCGACCCGCTCCGCGACCTCGGCCGCCGTCAGACCGGCCGCTCTGGCCGGGGCGGGCAGCGGTACGGGATGCACGGGGTCGAGCTCGGCGCCGGCGTCGATGTGCTGCATGCATTCGACGGTACGTGCGGATTTGCACGTTCACCTGCCGAGTGCACCAAAGATCCGACCGGGGGATGACCGATGTCGTGCGCAGGTTGTAGCCGCCACCCGGCCGGCTCCTCCGGGGGGCCCGGCCCTACAGGGACTCCGCCGCCTCGGCCCGCTTGATCGCCGCGTCGCGCTTCTTCACGTACCAGACGCCGATCAGCCCGAGTCCGCCGCCGGCCAGGCAGGTCCAGATCCACCAGGTGTGGCCGTGGTCGGAGAACCACCCGTAGAACGGGAGCTGGGCCAGGAAGAGGACGAACCAGACGATCGTGCCGCCGATGATCGTCGGCACGACCGGCCCCTCCAGGGGTTCCGGTGCCTCGTGCTTGGGGGTCCACTTCGCCATGGCGCTCAGCTTACGCATCCCCTTGCCGGACCCGAGGTCTACGCGCGGAGATAGCGATCTAGTAGTCATACGTTCATACTGAAACCGTTTGTCTCTGGCCACTTCTGCTCGTAGGAACCTCCAATGTCGACCCCGGCTTCCACCAAGGCCCCCGCCCCCGAACAGCCGGGTGCGACTCCCGCGTACGGCGCGCTCGACCGTTACTTCAAGATCTCCGAGCGGGGCAGCACCCTGGGCCGCGAGGTGCGCGGCGGCTTTGCCACGTTCTTCGCGATGGCCTACATCATCGTGCTGAACCCGATCATCCTCGGCAGCGCGAAGGACGTGTACGGACATCAGCTCGACCACGGTCAGCTGGTCACCGCCACCGTCATCACCGCGGCCTTCACGACGCTGCTCATGGGCGTCATCGGCAACGTCCCGATCGCACTGGCCGCCGGCCTCGGCGTGAACTCCGTCGTCGCGCTCCAGCTGGCACCCCGGATGTCCTGGCCGGACGCCATGGGCATGGTGGTGCTGGCCGGCATCGTCGTGATGCTGCTGGTCGCCAGCGGTCTGCGCGAGCGCGTCATGAACGCCGTCCCCTACAGCCTGCGCAAGGCGATCTCGATCGGCATCGGTCTGTTCATCATGCTGATCGGCCTGGTGGACTCCGGCTTCGTCACCCGCATCCCGGACGCCGCCCAGACCACCGTCCCGCTCCAGCTGGGCAACGACGGTCACCTCAACGGCTGGCCGGTCCTGGTCTTCGTGCTCGGTGCGCTGCTCACCCTCGCGCTGATCGTCCGCAAGGTCTCCGGCGCGATCCTCATCTCGATCGTCGCGATGACCGTGCTGGCGCTGATCATCAACGCCGTCGCCCATGTGACGTCCTGGGGTCTGACCACCCCGAAGTGGCCCGGCAACCCGGTCTCCACCCCGGACTTCGGCCTGCTCGGCAAGGTCAGCCTGTTCGGCGGCTTCGACAAGGTCGGCGTGCTGACCGGCGTCCTGTTCGTCTTCACGGTCCTGCTGTCCTGCTTCTTCGACGCCATGGGCACGATCATGGGCGTCAGCGACGAGGCCAAGCTGACCGACGCCCAGGGCTACATGCCGGGCATCAACAAGGTCCTCTTCATCGACGGTGTCGCGGTCGCCGCCGGTGGTGCCAGCTCCTCCTCGGCCACCACCTGCTTCGTCGAGTCGACGGCCGGCGTCGGCGAGGGCGCCCGTACCGGCTTCGCCAACGTCGTCACCGGCGGTCTCTTCGTCGTGGCGCTGTTCCTGACGCCCGTCGCCACGATGGTCCCGTCGCAGGCCGCCACCCCGGCGCTGCTCGCGGTCGGCTTCCTGATCCTGGCCGGTTCGATCAAGGAGATCGACTGGGCGGACCACACCCTCGCGATCCCGGCCTTCGTGACCATGGTGATGATGCCGTTCACCTACTCGATCACGAACGGCATCGGCATGGGCTTCATCACCTTCGTGCTCATGCGCCTCGCCGTCGGCAGGGCCAAGGAGATCCCGGTCGCGATGTACGTCGTCTCGGCGGTCTTCGCCTTCTACTACCTGATGCCGGCCCTGGGTCTGACCTGATGGACCCGCGGCCCGGCCTGATCCCTCAGGTGACCCCGTAGAACCTCTCCGTCTCCTCGACCGCGGCCGAGAACCGCTCGTCGAAGTCGTCGCGAATGAGCGTCCGGACCACGTAGTCCTGGACGCTCATTCCTCTTTTGGCCGCATGGTGCCGGAGCCGGTCGAGCAGCTCTTTGTCTATCCGCAGGCTGAGCACACTGGTCCCCATGGGTATGAGGGCGCCACATCCGCGCGCCCGGTGCGTCACTTTCCGGACTTGTCTCACTCGTACGGGTGATGTTGCGGTTCAGTGGCCGAGGTCACGGGCATTTTGGCGTGTCCCGAGTGGTCCTTAGTTAGAGTAACGAGTTAGTCTGGAGAACATGTCGGACCTCACCCATGGCGACGACGCGGCCGCCGTGAACTCTCTCCGCTCCGCCGTGATGCGGCTCTCGCGACGGCTCAAGCACCAGCGGGTCGACGAGTCGCTGAGCCCCACCGAGATGTCGGTGCTGGGCACCCTCTCCCGCTGCGGCCAGGCCACCCCCGGTGAACTCGCCCGCAAGGAGCACGTCCAGCCGCCCTCGATGACCCGCATCGTGGCTCTGCTGGAGGCCAAGGGACTGGTCCGGCTGGAGCCGCACCCCGAGGACCGGCGTCAGAAGGTCGTCACCAGGACCGAGCAGGCCGAGGCGATGCTCGAGGAGAGCCGCCGCAAGCGCAACGCGTTCCTGGCCGGACTGGTCGGCGGTCTCGACGAGGACGAGTGGGCGAAACTGCGCGCAGCCGCCCCCGTACTGGAGAAGCTCGCACATCTGTAAGACGCTCTACGAGGAGGCGAACCCACTTTGAGTACGGGATCCGGAGCACCTTCCGCCCCCGCACCGACCGCCCCTACTACCCCCGCATCCCGCAAGTCGTCGATGTTCAGCTCGCTGAAGGTCAGGAACTACCGCCTGTTCTTCGCGGGCCAGGTCGTCTCGAACATCGGCACCTGGATGCAGCGCATCGCCCAGGACTGGCTGGTCCTCAGCCTCACCGGCTCCGCGACGGCGGTCGGTGTCACCACCGCCCTGCAGTTCCTGCCGATGCTGCTCTTCGGCCTCTACGGCGGGGTCCTCGTCGACCGGCTGAACAAGCGGCGCGCCCTCCTCGTCACCCAGAGCGCCATGGGCCTCACCGGCATCGCGCTGGCGCTGCTGACCCTCTCCGGACACGTCCAGGTCTGGCACGTCTACCTCGCCGCCTTCTTCGTCGGCCTCGCCACGGTCGTCGACAACCCGGCCCGCCAGTCCTTCGTCTCCGAGATGGTCGGCCCGGCCCAGTTGCAGAACGCGGTCAGTCTGAACTCCGCGAACTTCCAGTCGGCCCGCCTCGTCGGCCCCGCCGTCGCCGGTCTGATGATCACCGGTGTGGGCACGGGCTGGGCGTTCCTCTTCAACGGACTGTCCTTCGTCGCCCCGATCGTCGGCCTGGTGCTGATGCGCGCGCGTGAGCTGTACGTCGTGGAGCGCGCGCCGAGAGGCAAGGGACAGCTCCGGGAGGGCCTGCACTACGTCGCCGGCCGCCCCGACCTCATCTGGACCATCGTCCTCATCGGGTTCGTCGGCACCTTCGGCTTCAACTTCCCGGTGTACCTGTCCGCCTTCGCCGACGACGTCTTCCACGCCGGCGCCGGCTCCTACAGCCTCTTCAACACGCTGATGGCGGTCGGCTCCCTGGTCGGCGCCCTGCTCGCGGCGAGGCGCGGCACGGCCAGGATGCGCGTGATGATCGCGGCCGCGATCGCCTTCGGAACCCTGGAGGTGGTGGCCGCCACGGCACCGTCCCTGTGGCTGTTCGCCCTGCTCATGGTGCCGATCGGCATGTTCGGGATGACGGTCAACGTCACGGGCAACACCACCGTCCAGATGGGCACCGACCCGGCCATGCGCGGCCGGGTGATGGCCCTCTACATGATGGTGTTCATGGGCGGCTCGCCCATCGGCGCCCCCATCGCCGGCTGGATCACGGACGCTTACGGCGTCCGCGCGGGCCTCGCCGTCGGCGGCGCGATCGCCGGTGTCGCGGCGGTCGGCATCGGCCTCGTCCTGGCCCGCGTCGGCAACCTGCGGCTCTCGGTCGCCTGGCACGGCGGCCACCCCCGGGTCCGCTTCGTCCCGAGAGAACCCCAGGAACAACTGGCCCCGGCGGCCTGACCCGGGGCCCTGCGGCCCACGCCCCCTCAGCCCACGTGCCCTCGGATGGCAGGGTGGCGGTATGAGACTCTTCGCCGCTGTGTTGCCCCCCGCCGACGTGGTCGGGGAACTCGCCGGTGCCGTCGACCGGCTGCGCCGGATGCCGGGTGCGGACGCGCTGCGCTGGACCGGGCGGCCCGGCTGGCACTACACGCTCGCGTTCTACGGAGAGGTCGAGGACGGCGTCGTACCGGACCTCTCGGAGCGGCTGGCGCGGGCGGCGCACCGTACCGCGCCCTTCGCGCTGGCCATCGCGGGCGGCGGGCAGTTCGGGCACGGCAGGGCCCTGTGGGCGGGTGCGGACGGCGATCTGGCCGCCCTGCGCCTGCTGGCCGACCGCGCGGAGGCGGCGGCGCGCAAGGCGGGCGTGCCGATGGGGGAGCACCGCCGCTACCAGGCCCACCTGACGGTCGCCAGGAGCCGGGAGGCGGTGGACGTACGGCCGTACGTCGCACTGCTCGCTCAGTTCGCGAGCCGGACCTGGACGGTGGGGGAGCTGGCGCTGGTGCGCAGCAATCTGCCGACGTCGGGGGTGCCGGGGGAGCAGCCGCGGTACGAGGTGGTCGCCCGCTGGGGGCTGGGGGCGGCCGGTTAGGCTCGTCGCGTGGACCCGAAGACCCGGAACCGGATCATGGCCGGTGTGCTTGTGCTGTTGTTCGTGGTGGTTGCCCTGGCCTCCGCGATGAGGTGAGGGCCGGCCGGGGAACTGCGCCGCCGCTTTCGGCTGCGGGCCGTCGGCGGCTGGTCGCGCAGTTCCTCCCCCAGCCTTCGGCCGGGGGTACCCCCAGCGCCCCTACGGGGCGCTCATCCCTATGGGGCGCCTACCAGGCGAAGGCTTCCGGAGACGGGCCCGGGCCCGGGAAGATCTCGTCCAGGCCGGTCAGGAGCTCCTCGCTCAGCTCCAGCTCCACCGCCCGCAGCGCGGACGCGAGCTGCTCGGCGGTGCGCGGGCCGACGATCGGGCCGGTGACCCCCGGCCGGGTCAGCAGCCAGGCCAGCGCTGCCTCGCCCGGCTCCACGCCGTGCTTGTCGAGCAGGTCCTCGTAGGCCTGCACCTGGGCGCGGAGGGTGGTGTTGGCGAGGGCGTCGGCGGCCCGGCCACCGGCCCGGCGCCCGCCCTCCACCTCCTTCTTGATCACACCGCCGAGCAGCCCGCCGTGCAGCGGCGACCAGGGGATCACCCCGAGGCCGTACTCCTGCGCGGCCGGGATGACCTCCATCTCGGCGCGCCGCTCGGCGAGGTTGTAGAGGCACTGCTCGCTGACCAGCCCGATGGTCCCGCCGCGCCGGGCGGCGATCTCGTTGGCCTGGGCGATCTTGTACCCGGGGAAGTTGGACGACCCCACGTAGAGGATCTTGCCCTGCTGCACCAGCACGTCGATGGCCTGCCAGATCTCCTCGAAGGGGGTCCGGCGGTCGACGTGGTGGAACTGGTAGACGTCGATGTGGTCGGTCTGGAGCCGCTTGAGGCTCGCGTCCACGGCGCGCCGGATGTTCAGCGCGGAGAGCTTGTCGTGGTTGGGCCAGGCGTCGCCGTCGGCGGCCATGTTGCCGTACACCTTGGTGGCGAGCACGACCTTGTCGCGGTGCGCGGGGTCCTTGGCGAACCAGTTGCCGATGATCGTCTCGGTACGGCCCTTGTTCTCACCCCACCCGTAGACGTTGGCCGTGTCGAAGAAGTTGATGCCCGCGTCCAGCGCCGCGTCCATGATCGCGTGGCTGTCGGCCTCGTCGGTCTGCGGGCCGAAGTTCATGGTGCCGAGGACGAGTCGGCTGACCTTGAGTCCGGTACGTCCGAGCTGCGTGTACTTCATGGTCACCCAGCCAACGGCGTGGAGTGCGCTCTAGGCAAGGGTGTGGACAAGAGGGACCGCCGATGTGCGCGGGGGCCGCCTGGCCAGGGCCCTTCTGATGGATCTCCGCGGCGTCGCGACGCCCGGCACGCACGCTCGACGCACGGGGTGGCGGGCCAGGT